>CAZHWR010000094.1:0-2545 GCA_964536085.1 uncultured Oscillospiraceae bacterium | reverse complement strand
CTGAAGCAATAACGAGAAAAACAACGAATAACCGCGATTCATTCTGTTTTTTGAACCTTTTCTCTGTCTATTTTTCCGGGAAGGGGACAAATAAATTGTATCATCTTCGCTTACACAAAAATAGGTCTTTTTATAGGAGAATGTGTCAATTTTATAGAAAAACATAAAAATTTTCAATTAACGATTGACAAATATTTCGGTAAATGATATATTACAGTTAGTATTTTTTTAAAAGAATAGTGTATAAAATATTATCAGCAGCAAGAATATGTTGTGTAATCCGCGTATACACAAAAGAGGCCATAGGCGATACCCAAGCAGAAAGCCGCTCGGGGCGGCTTTTTGTTTGTCTTAGCGGTTAGCCTAAACTAACTGCTTGATCGAAGTTATATACAGGCGGGAGGATTGACATGAAAATTTTGGTTTACGGCGCGGGCGTGATCGGCAGTTATCTCTGTCGCCTGCTCATGGAAAAGGGCAACGACGTTAAGCTCCTCGCCAGAGGCGCGTGGAGAGAAAATTTGGAGAAAAACGGGCTGGTAATTTACCACCGGCTGCAAAAAAGGAAAACTGTTGATTACCCCCGCATTGTTGAGGTCTTGGATGAAAACGAGCGGTACGACGCGGTGTTCGCCGTGATGCAGTTTACGCAAATACGGCAAATTCTGCCCGATCTCGCGAGGGCGAATACGCCGCTGGTGTTGCTGATCGGCAACAACGCGCAGGCGGAGGAAACGGAAACCGAACTGAAACGCCGCTGTCCCGAAGGAAGAGAGAAAACCGTTCTTTTCGGCTTTTCCGCCACGGGCGGCAGACGGGAAAACGACAATGTGCATTGCGTCCGTTTCGGCAGTCTGCATATTACCTGCGGTAAGCTGCACAGCGAGCCGGACGAAGAAACAAAGGCGGCGCTTTCCAAAATATTCGGGAAGAAAAACGAGCCGAAATATATGGCGGATATGAACGGATGGTTGCTGTGCCACCTCGCGTTTATCCTGCCGGTCTGTTACGTAAGCTATGCCTGCGGCTGCGAGTTGCGCAAGGCAAACAAACGGCAGATAAGCTCTGTTATGACCGCCTGCGGCGAATGTTTTGCGCTCTTTCGCAGGTTTGGCGTTCCAATTATCCCGGAGGGCGGCGAAAAAAGCTGTGAACCGGGTTTTTCCCGCAGCTTCACGGAGCTGTTGCTCCGAATTATGTCAAAAACCAAAATCGGCGACCTTGCCTGCACCGACCATTGCCGCCATGCCGTATCGGAGATGGAAGCGCTGGACGCGGCATTGGAAGCGCTGCGTACGAAAGCGCCCGATGTGAAAATGCCGGTTTGGGACAAGCTGAGAAACGCTATGCCGGATTGGAACAGACTTCATAAAGTATACGATTCACAGCGCTCTTGATTTGCGGCGGAACATAGGAGGTAAATATAAATGAAAACGGAATTTACGGTAAAAAACGACGGATTTCACGGGCGGCTTTTTCTGCCGAAAGAGGACAAATTCCCCGGTAAAGCGCTGATTGTTTGGGGCGGTTCGGAGGGAATGTTTAAACTGACTTGCAAGGGCGCCGAGCGTTTTGCCAAGGAGGGTATAACCGTCCTCGCGCTGGCGTTTTTCAAAGCGCCCGATCTGCCCGACAAGCTTGTGAATATACCGATGGAATCCGTGGAAAACGCCGCCGCATACCTGAAAGCTCACGGATATGAAAAGATAGCGGTCTGGGGTATTTCCATGGGAGCGCAGCTCGCGCTGCTCTCCGGAATTTATATGCCGGAGCTTATCACCTGCGTCATTGCAGCCAGTCCGATATGCTTCGCCACTCAGGGCTTGAACGCCCTGACGCTCAAGACCTATCCCGGCTCCGTGTTTTCTTGGCGCGGCAAACAAATTCCTTATGCCGGCTATGATCCGAAGATTGCCAAGCACGGCAAGAGTCTGCTTTTGAAGTATCTGATTAAGCATCACGAGTTCAGCGTTATGTTTTACTATGACGGTATCGTCAAGAACCTCCGCGAGGAGCAGATTTTGCCTGTCGAAAAAATTAACGGTCCGGTATTGCTGATTTCGGGGGGAATGGACTCCATGTGGCCGTCCGAGCAATCGGCCCGCATACTGATGCGCCGTATGGACGAGCGCGGACATTCGTTTGAGCATAAGCGCTTAAATTACATACACGGCAGCCATTATATGATGCCCATACATCTGAAATCGGAAAAGCTGTTTGTTCCGGAACGCAAATTCCCGCAGGACAGCGAGCAATACAAGCGGGATATGATGCGGGAAATGACGGCGTTTTTGGATAGGTGGTGATGTTATACCCTATTAAACAGGGGCTTGTCAATATATCAGTGAAATATTTTCAATCAAAAGAGTAACCGTTTCAGCGGTTAATACTGTAAGAAGGGCGCTTTCGCACCCTTCTCGGAATTGTTATTTCTTTTTAACCGCAATCCATATCTCGCACTTAAAATTCTCGCTTTGAACGTCGGCTGAGGGATACGCCTCTATTTCAACGCCCGCCGGCTCGTACTCGCTTGCCGGAAAAAACT
>CAZHWR010000093.1:682-2655 GCA_964536085.1 uncultured Oscillospiraceae bacterium | reverse complement strand
AGCCGGTACAGGGCGAGGGCGGCGTCAATCCGGCAACACCGGAGTTTATGACGGGACTTCGTAAATTTTGCGATGAAAAAGGCTTGCTTCTGCTGCTTGATGAGGTTCAGACGGGCTGGTGCAGAACAGGCGCGGTAATGAGCTATATGAATTACGGCATTAAACCCGATATCGTATCTATGGCAAAGGCTATGGGCGGTGGTATGCCGATTGGAGCAATCTGCGCCACGGCGGAGGTCGCAAAGGCGTTTACGGCAGGTTCTCACGGTACGACCTTCGGCGGACACCCCGTATGCTGCTCGGCTTCCCTGGCGGCGGTTACAGAGCTTTTGGATAAGGATTTGGCAGGCAACGCCAAAAATACGGGCGCGTATTTTATGGAGCTTCTCGGTACGCTTCCGCATATCAAGGAAGTACGAGGTCAGGGGCTGCTTGTGGGCGTTGAATTTGAGGACGGTATTAACAGCACGGAGGTAAAGCACGCCTGCTTTGACAGAGGCTTGCTTATAACCGCAATCGGAACGAAAATTATCCGTATGATACCGCCGCTTATCGTTACAAAAGAAGACTGTGACACAGCGTTTGCAATCATTAAGGAGGCAGTCGATGAAGTCTATGGAAAGTAAAATACGCTTTGCGTACTGTCTGCCTGTTAACATTCTGTTCGGAAGCGGCAGCGCGGATACGGTCGGCAGTGTTACAAGCCGGTACGGCTCAAAGGCGTTAATCGTCACGGGCGGCGGCAGCGCGAAAAAGTCGGGTTTATATGACCGCGTTAAAAATCAGCTCAATACAGCCGGAATTAAAAGTGTGCTGTTTGACAAGGTTATGCAAAATCCGCTTACGACAACAGCCGAGGAGGGCGCGGCGCTTGCCAAAACGAATAAGTGCGACGTTGTGGTTGCAATCGGCGGCGGCTCGGTTATGGACTGCGCGAAAGCCGTCGCGTTTCTCGCCGTAAACGACGGAAATATAAACGATTACATATTTAACGCGCCGCAAAGCGGCAGAGCCCTTCCGCTTGTGTTAATCCCCACCACCTGCGGAACCGGCAGCGAAGGAAACGGTTTCGCGGTGCTGACCAACCCCGAGACCGGCGATAAAAAATCGCTTCGCACCAACGCGATTATAGCGAAGGCTTCAATAGTAGACCCCGAATGTATGATGACTATGCCAAAGAGCGTTCTTGCGTCTGTCGGTTTTGACGCGCTGTGCCACAATATTGAAGCGTATACCTCAAAAACAGCGCAGCCGTTTACCGACGCGTTGAGTATTTACGCGATTTCTCTTATAGCCGAAAATCTTGTAAATGTATATAACAACGCCGACGACAAAGCGGGCTGGGAAAAGCTGACGCTCGCAAGCACAATCGGCGGAATGGTTATAAACACCGCGGGTGTTACACTGGCGCACGGTATGGAGCATCCCGCAAGCGGACTTAAAAACATTGTTCACGGTAAGGGCTTGGCGGCTCTTACGCCTGTTGTCACAGACGCGTCGTATACCGGCAATAAAGAGAAGTTTTCAAAAATCGCCGAGTGCTTCGGATACAGCGGCGCCGAAAGCTGCGCCGACGCGATACGGGAACTGCTTAATAAAATCAATCTGAATGTAGGTCTGTCGGATTTGGGGATAAAGAAAAGCGATGTTGATTGGATGGCTGAAAACTGTATGAGGGTCTCCGCCTCAAGCGTTGCAAATAATCCCGTGAGATTTACGCGCGAGGAAATAGCCGAGCTTTATACGAAAGCGCTGTAACAACGGGAAAAACAAGTATTTTTGGAAACGGGGAATGTCAATGAAACCGTTGGTAGGCTTAATTCCTTTATATGACGAGGAAAAAGAAAGTTATTGGATGCTCCCGGGCTATATGAAAATGCTTGAGGAGTGCGGCGCAATTCCCGTTATGCTGCCGCTTACTTTTGACGAAACAATATTACGGTATTTTGTTGATATATGCGGCGGCTTTATCC
>CAZHWR010000093.1:0-672 GCA_964536085.1 uncultured Oscillospiraceae bacterium | reverse complement strand
GGATGTATCACCCGAGCTGTACGGCGAGGCGCGCTCCGAGGAGTGCGGGAGTATCTGCGCGGCGCGGGATAAAATGGAGGGTTATATATTACGGCGGGCAATCGAGCGGGATAAATCCGTGCTCGGAATATGCCGCGGCATACAATTTATGAACGTTTACTTCGGGGGTACGCTGTATCAGGATTTGCCGTCGGAATACAGCTCAAACATAAGCCACTGTATGAAACCGCCGTATGATAAAACGGCTCATAAGGTTACAATACCCGAAGGCACAAAATTAAGCGGTATTATAGGCGCGGGTGAAATCGGAGTGAACAGCTGCCACCACCAGGCAATAAAGACTTTGGGGAGCGGTCTTGTGCGCGAGGCTGTTTCGGAGGACGGTTTGGTTGAGGCAATCTCAAGGGCGGATAAAAATTTTATTCTCGGTGTTCAGTGGCACCCCGAATGTTCGTATAAAACGGATAAAAACAGCGTAAGGCTTGCGGCTGCCTTCGTTGCCTCTTTGAAATAAACTATGCGGTTACGGGCGGCCGAAAGCCCGCAACCGCGGGGGTGGCGCAAAACCGCGGAAAAATTTTTCTTTAAAATTTTATTAAAATTCGCAAACTGCGTTTGCGGGAGCGTTACTTTTGTGTGTGCAAAAGTAACCAAAACACAATCAGGGGGACA
>CAZHWR010000092.1:0-3488 GCA_964536085.1 uncultured Oscillospiraceae bacterium | reverse complement strand
CACATAATGATATCATAGGTACTCGAAAGTGTTAAAACTCCCGCCCTGCCAAGGCAAAGTAATGAATATATCATTAAGCCACAGGGCATGATTTCGATTTGAATCGCGGAATTAACTACTTCGACGCACCAGCCTTTGGACGTTTAGCACCGTATTTTGAACGGGCCTGATTTCTGTCCGCAACACCCTGGGCATCCAAAGTACCGCGAATAATGTGGTAACGCACACCGGGCAGGTCTTTAACACGACCGCCGCGAATCATAACGACGCTGTGTTCCTGCAGATTGTGACCGATACCGGGAATGTACGCCGTGACCTCTGTTCCGTTGGAAAGCTTGACCCTGGCAACTTTTCTCAAAGCTGAGTTCGGCTTTTTCGGAGTCATGGTTTTAACAGCAGTACAAACGCCGCGTTTCTGGGGAGAATTCTGATCCGTCGCCGTTTTTTTCATAGAGTTGTAACCCTTTAACAGCGCGGGAGCGGTCGATTTCTTTTCGATCGTTTTTCTTCCCTTGCGAACGAGCTGGTTAAACGTAGGCATATCGCACCTCCTTACTTTAATTAAAAATTCGCGCAATTATCCCATAGGGAAAAGCGTGCTTAAACAATATAACACCCAAAGCGGCGGCTTGTCAACAGCGCGGCGCGCGGGTTATCAAATAAAATTGTAAATTTTTTGTAAACTTTATCCGCGGTTGGTCATAACCGATAAAAACCATGCCGAAAAGACGCAAAAAATTGTATTCAGCCGATATTCACAATACTGACAAGAATATCGCCCTTTTCGGTTATTTCCATCGCAGCGTAGCTCGCCGGATCGTAATGCTTAGTATTGAGGCTGCCGGGATTGACGATGTAAAGACCGTAGGAATAATCGCTGCGCGCGACATGCGTATGACCGTACAGCACGATATCCGCACCGTTTTCCCTTGCCCACTTTTCCAGCCTCTCAGTGCCGAATTTGACGTCTTGCAGATATCCGTGAGTATACAAAAGCTTTTTACCCATCACGGTCATGCTGCCTGCAGTCGGCAAAGACGAGCCGAAATCGCAATTGCCCCGCACCGCTTCAAACCGCTTGTGCGGATACAAATCGCACACGGTGTCAAAATCATTCTCGCCGTCGCCCAAAAACAAAACCAGATCGGCATCCTTTAAATGCTTGTCAACAACATCCTTAAATGCCCGCACGTCACCGTGTGAATCGGATGTAACGATAATTTTCATTCGTATATCCTCCCGCGGTTATAGACCGCTATTAGTTCTATTCTTTACCAATTTATCATAAAAATTAAGCGTAATCAACTACAAAAAAGGGGATAAAACCATGTCAAATAATAATATGAACGACCAGAAGATAAACGAAATGCTCAAAAAAGCGGCGGCCAATCTCGGTACCACCCCCGACGAGCTCAAAAGAAAGCTTCAATCGGGCTCAGTATCAGATATAAAAGGCGCCGAAAGGCTAAACGCTGTATTAGGCGACAAGCAGGCAATGAACAAGCTTATGAATTCGCCCGCAGTAAAGCAGATGCTGGAGTCGCTGAAAAAAAACGGCGGAAATTCAAAACAAGACTAAAATTCTGCAAAACCCGCCTGCCATATGGTACCCGCAAATCCTCAACCCCATGTTGAACGCGGAAAGGAACTGTCAAAATGGACGACATTTTAAGTCAGCTCTCCGACTTTTTATCCACAGACGAGGGCAAAGAACAATTAAACAACATCGCCGCTATGTTTTCCGGCGGCGGCGAAGCGGATCCGCACAACGGCAAAGACAGCCCCGCTCCGGCGCCTGCTTCTGAAAAAAGCAACATTTCCGCGCCGACCAATCTGCTGCCGGACGGCATGAGTATAGACATGATAATGAAATTAGCCCCGCTTATAAGCAAGCTGGGCTCCGCCTCGGACGACAAAAACTCGCGGCTCATAATGGCGCTCAAACCGCACTTAAGACCGGAAAACCGCCACCGTGCGGACGAAGCAGCGCAGTTTTTAAAGCTGCTCTCGCTTCTTCCCTCTTTGAAAGATTTAGATTTATTTTAACACCGCATTGTAATGCGGAGCTTCGCCGTTTTCGTTAAAGTCTGATACCCGGGGTGTCAGAGAGCGTTTTTATACTACCTGATATCCTCCAAGAAAGGAACAATTCAAACCCGATGGAAAACTCAGGATATACACCAAACGAGATATTGACCATGCAGCGGGACGCCGTAGAGCGCGTTCTTGAAATGCAGCGGCGCGCAAACAGCCACATCGCCCGCGAACAAAGCGCACAAAATGCCGCGGCGTACTGTCCGCCCGCTCAAAGCAACCGTTCTCAAACGGATCACGGCTCACGGCAAGACTTACACTCGGGCGCAGTGCATTCAAACCCGCACAGACCGTCTGTTCTTCTGCCCTCAGGTCTTCAAAACATTTTAAACTCAATAGGCATAGGTGAAGACAAAACCGTTGTTTTGGCAGTCATAGTAATATTGCTGAGCCAAAACGCCGACCAGTCGCTGATTCTTGCACTGCTGTATCTTATAATGTGAACGCATTATCACTGCCGGAAACAGCATATATAAGCAAAACTCCCATGGCATATTGCCATGGGAGTTTAATTTTGCATTCCCGTGTGTTGTTTAGCCGGCAATTACCTGATTGACAGTAAATTTAAGCTGTTCATTGCTTGTTACCGTTGTGCCGTCAAATGTAGTCCACTGCGGAACAACGGTAAATGCCGAGCCAAATGCGCTGTTTGGTACACCTGTTAAAGTATACGTTATAAAATAATTTGACGACTCAGAGAATATTTTCGGACTATAGAACGTCGACGTGCCATCAGTATAGCCGATAATCTGCTCGTAAGCGGTAGTTGTTGTCTTGGTAATGGTTTTACCGCCGAAAGTAATCATAAAGCCAACGCTTTGGAAATTGAGAGTATCGACAGTGGTTACAAACCGAGTATCCGTTGCGTTGCTGTCATAAGTTATTCCCTAACTGATCTGTATTTTAGTCAGAACTTTTTCGTCAACAAACTTTGCATATGCCGGATCTTCGGTAACTGTTTTCTCAATTGGTATGCTGAACTTCTCGTCTTCATACCATCCGGCGAACACATATCCCTTTCTGACGGGATATGTATATCCTGTCCCGCCGCGGTAGGGCGAAATGTCCTCATAATAAGATCCGATCACAGTAACCGCACATGTCGCGGTTATTCCGTTAACAGGAGGCATTCATGCCCATATATTCACCGACAAGCGAAGCATTTATATATATCTTTACAGTACTTTGATCCATAACATATGTGAGGAGCTGCCAGTTGTTTTGAACCAATGCCTGAGTTGAATTATAATTGGTTTCCGCAACTCCCTTTGACCTTGTTGCCCACCGCGGACCCGATCCGTCCCATGCGGTTATAAGCGCCGCCCAGTTATTGGTCGTTCCGTAGCCTCCGTCCTCCATTGCTCCGCGCCCGAATACGATCTTACCCCGCACTT
>CAZHWR010000091.1:0-3725 GCA_964536085.1 uncultured Oscillospiraceae bacterium | reverse complement strand
GAACAAGCTTATCAAGGTGGGAACAAAATCCTACGTTGTCAATAAAAACGGAGTGATTCAGAGAAAAGCAAGCGGAAATAAGCTTGTCAAGGTCGGAGCTAAGTCGTACATAGTCAACAAGCTTGGAGTTGTGCAGAAAGGTACAAAGAACAAACTCGTCAAGATTGGCAAGAAAGCCTATGTTGTCAATAAAAAGGGCGTGGTACAGAAAAACAAGAAGTCGATAAAGGTCGGCAAAAAGACCTACAAGACAAGCAAAAAAGGCGTTGCAATGCTGAAAAAGTAACGCACAATTTCTGCGATATTCTGTCTTCGGCAGAGTATAGGCAAAATATAATTTTTGGTGAAAGCCCTTGAAATGACAGCTTCAAGGGCTTTTCCAAAACAGGACGGAGGATAAAATATGAACGTTTTTAAATACATTAAACGCGCAGTCGGGATAGGTCTGACATTTGCGCTTACTATTTCGGTATTTCCCGCCGGAATATCCGATGCTGGCAGAGTTTTTGCAGCATCGGGACAAATTCCGGTGATAACCGTCGACACATCAGTCGAACGCGGAGAAACAAATTCGCTTATGCGCAGTGCAAATCACAGGTTCGCATACGGCGGCTTCGGCATGTACGATATTGAAAACAGCGAGGTTTATGCGGATTTTGAACAAAAGAACAAGGAAACAAACTGGGGAGCTATACGCTATCCGGGAGGAACTATAGCCAACCTTTTTAAATGGAAGGACACTATAGGTCCGGAGAGCGAACGCAAAAACGTAGTCTTGGGAAACTCTTATCTCAGCGATTTTCCGAGTTACGGGGTAGATGAGCATATGCAGTTTTGCGAATCGATCGGAGCAACGGCGATTTACATGGTGGCTGAAGCGTCGGAAGAGCCGTCGGACGCGGCAGACCTTGTCGAATATCTGAATGCCCCGAACGACGGTAGCAATCCCGGCGGAGGGACAGACTGGGCGGCGGTTAGAGCTGAAAACGGTCATCCTGAGCCGTATAATATCAAGTATTTTGAAATAGGGAATGAAATGCACATCGACAACCAGCGGTATTGGATGAAATATCCGTCTGCTTACGGTGATAATAAAACCTATATTCAGAAATATGCTCAGGGCGACACAGTCGCAGTGACGGCTTCACCGCTTAGGGTCTACGGCACATGGACCGACAACGCCTCGAGCGGAGAGGCAAATCAGGTGTTTTATACCCAGTATTATCCTGTGGAGAAAGGCTCTCAGACCGTTTATGTAAACGGTGAGGCGTGGACTCAGGTAGAAAGCTTTGCAACAGCGGGTAAAAACGACAAGGTATATGTTTTTGATGAAACGAAAGGCGAGTGCGTGTTTGGCGACGGCACAAACGGAATGATCCCCGAAAGCGGCGCCCTGCTGACGGTGGATTACAACCACGTACATGCGGGGTTTGCGGAATATTATAACGCGATGAAGGCAATAGATCCCACCATAAAGGTGGTATCCTGCTTTGAGAATATTTTCTCCGCAAATGTCGGTATAACTGCGGAGCAGTGCGACGGTATCGCATATCACGACTACATTAATTTTCCTGAAAATACGAATACATATGAGAAGCTGTACGACAACTATATGACTATCGCAGATGAGATGGCTGAAAAGATGGGAGAAAATTCCACTCATGTGCTGTCCACGTCCGGCAGCAGCGACACAGTTGCGCTTGTTACCGAGTTCGGAACTATAGGAATACCTGATATTCCGCCCTCCAATTCGGCGGTGGATATGGATGAAGCGCGTATTTTGGCACGCGGGCTTGCGTTTGCAAGCACCTATATCGGCGCTGTAGACTCGGGCGTTAAAACCGCTGCGCATCAGGGCTATACAGCGTTCAGTTATGGTAACGGTCCTGCGCTTCCGAATGCGGGGCAGGTTTATAACAGTCTGTATGCATCCGACCCGAACGACGAATCGCAAACTATAGAGTCGAGCATGGCTTTGAGTTTTAAAATGATGGGTATTTTCACCGCTGATACAAAGCTTGCAAGCGCGGTGACTAACAATCCCACAGTCACACAGACTAAATCATACAGCGCTCTGAAGGTTTTGGCAACAAAAGACTCCGCTTCGGGCGACATTTATCTTTTGGCAGTCAACCGTGACCCTGAGCAGGACATAACTACGTCGGTAAATCTTGAGGGGTATACAATTTCCGGTGAAGCCGAGATCACAACGATGAACGCGGCTTCTTACATGAACTGCAACACGCCCGAGCATCCCGACGACGTGGCGCTGTATTCTCACACGCAGAGTCTGGGTGATGGAAACTCGTCGTTTGCATACACTTTTCCCGCTCATTCAATAGTGGGCATTAAGCTTTCCGGAAGCTCGAAGGAGCATTGGAGCGAGCTGTTTGACACAATGGATTTTGAAGGATATGATATAGGCGAAACGCCTGATGTAATATCGGTCACCTCCGGCACGGCAAAAGCGCAGATAAGTGAATCGCCGGACGCTGAGGGAAATGCTTTAAAGCTTGTAAGAGGCGGTTCAAATTCAGTTTTGCGTATGGCTCTTGACGGAGGCGGTATGAATCAGCCGTCGCACACGGGTATTTCCGATTTAGCGAGGATACATTTAAAAGTACGGGCCGAGCAGACTAATTCAAGGCTTAATATCGCGGTGATATCTTCGGCGGGCGAAAAAGCCGCAAATATTTCTCTTGATTCATCGGGGTATATGAAAAACAACACAAAAGAGCAGCTTAAATACGATTCCAACGTTTGGTACGACATAGAGATATACCTCGACAACAATGCAAAAAAATATTATATGTATGTCAATGGCGAGCGTGTGCCGAATGCACGCACAGACTATAATAACACTTTGTCAGGTCTGCCGACATATCTTTTGTTTGAGTTTGAAACTGCAAACGGAACGTTTTATATAGATGATTATTCTGTTCAGACGTCAGGCTCTGAAATAAGCGAAGCAATAACAGGAATACAAACAGTCAATATCAATACTCCGATTGGCACGGCGCCTGATTTGCCGGACAGCGTTTATCTGCTTTACAACACAGGCAAAACCGAGTCTGCCGTGGTCACATGGAGCGAAGTTGATGAAGGTGCGTATAAGACAGCCGGTTGCTTTATTGTGATCGGCACGTCGGGGAAATATTCTGTACCGGCGATAGTACGGGTTCTTCGTATTGATAAGATAAGCGGGGTGCAGGTCACTACGCTTGCAGGTACCGCTCCCGAATTGCCTGAAACTGTTACGGTGACTTATACAGACGGTTCTTCGCGCGAGCAATCGGTCGAATGGGAGGATGTTGACCCCGCTAAATATGCTTCGAAAAACACGTTTTATATTTCAGGCACTGTTGACTATACCGACATCACAGCGCAGGCAAAGGTGACTGTCAAGAATGCGGATGTAGATACGGATGATCCGTCCACACCGTCGGATTCGGGCAACAATAATACTAGCGGCTCGACCAGCACTCCCACGATTACAAACGGCACAGCTACGGTAAACGGCAAAACAGTGCTGTATGTAAACGGTAAGCAGGTGACCGGCACGCAGATTGTTACAATATCGGGCAAAACATACGCTGTAGTAGGCGGATATGTTAAGACAGGCAAAAAGCAGGTCGTTAAGATAAAAAGCTTATACTACATCGTAAACGCAAGCGGAGTAGTACAGAAAGGCACAAAGAACAAGCTTATCAAGGTGGGAACAAAAT
>CAZHWR010000090.1:0-3738 GCA_964536085.1 uncultured Oscillospiraceae bacterium | reverse complement strand
AGCCAAATGATTATTGTTGCGACCGATACGGCAATAACCGCAGGCACAAAAATTCCCGAAACCTTATCCGCAACTTTCGCTATCGGCGCTTTGCTTGCCGCAGCATCGCTTACCATACGTATTATCCGGGACAACGCTGTGTCCTCTCCGACTCCGGACGCCTCGCATTTTATAAAACCCGATTGATTTATCGTTCCCGTATAAACCGCATCGCCCGTGCTTTTATCGACGGGAATGCTCTCTCCGGTAAGAGCGGACTCGTTAACAGCGCTCTCTCCGCCGATTATTATGCCGTCAACGGGAATATTCTGTCCGGGGCGAACAATAAATATATCGCCCTTTTTAACCTGCGCTGCGGGTATTTCCGTTTCCACGCCGTCTTTTAATACAACAGCGGTCTTGGGCGCAAGCCTCATAAGCCCTTTGAGCGCGTCGGTGGTTTTGCCCTTTGACCGCGCCTCCAGCATCTTGCCGACGGTTATAAGCGTCAATATCATTGCCGCCGACTCAAAATAAAATTCGTGAGTATAATGCATAACCGCTTCGGTATCACCGCCAAGCTGTGCTCCCGTCATTGCAAAAAGCGCGTACGTACTGTAAACAAACGCGGCGCCCGCACCGAGCGCAACCAGCGTATCCATATTCGGCGCTCTGTGCCAAAGGCTTTTAAATCCGCTTACAAAAAAATTTTTGTTTATAACCATAACGGCAATTGTGAGCAGAAGCTGAAGCAGTCCCAGCGCAATATGGTTTCCCTCGAAGAAGGGCGGCACACACCAGTTCCACATCATATGCCCCATAGAAAAATACATCAATACCGCCGTAAACACAAGCGAAGCCGCCAGCCGCCGTTTAAGCTGCGGTGTAGCCTTATCCTCAAGCAAATCCGCCTCCGCCGACTGCTTAGCGTCGCCGCGCGCGCCGTTTTTTTCGGCTTTGTATCCCGCCGCCTCTACGGCTGCTATAATATCCCGCTCGGACGCCGTTCCCTCAACGCCCATTGAATTTGTCAAAAGGCTTACCGAACAGGACGTAACTCCCGCAACCTTCGACACAGCCTTTTCAACTCTTGCGCTGCACGCCGCACAACTCATTCCCGTTACCGTATACCGTTCCATTGCCGAACCGCCTCCCTCTGACCCGTTACTTCATACTTGCCCTCCGCCACAACTGCGGATAAACTTACTGTTCCCATATAAATACCTCTTTATTTATCTTAATTTTACTTCATCAGCCTTTGCAGCAAAGTTACAAGCTCGTCGACAGTTTCCTCCTTGCCTGCGCGAATGTCGTCCGCAACGCAGGTTTTTATGTGATTCGCCAAAAGCTCCTTCGTGAACGCATTGAGGGCTGCGCTCGCCGCGGCAACCTGAACAAGAATATCGGTGCAGTATACGCTTCTCTCCACCATACCCTTTATTCCGCGTATCTGTCCTTCAATCCTGTTGAGCCGCTGTATCAGGCTTTTATACTCCGCCTCGGAACGCTCTTTGGTCTTGTGACAGCAATTACACTCTCTTTCCAAATTTCATCGCCTCCAAAAACCCTTGTGCTTTTTATTTTTATATTATATACCCCCTATGGGTATTTGTCAACACCGGTTTAAAATTTATCCGGTCAAAATACAAGCATACGGAGAATTTTCGTATATAAGTTTTCGTTTTTTGTAATAATATCAAAATAAGCATTACAGCGCCAAAACCGGTCGTTTATATGTAAAATGCGCAAAAAACAGACAAAGTTTTTTAAATGACTGTTGAATTTTTACAATAATTTTTCTATAATTGCCTTAATAATCCTTGCAATTTAAAATCTCCTCATATATAATTTGATATACGGGGTGAGAACTATGAAAAAGGTGGACGATACGGTTCGCCGCGAAAGCGTATACATCGCCGTATGTATTATTATAGGCAGCGTTTTAATGGAGTCTGTGTTTTTGATACTCGGAAAATGGAATATAACCGTCCTCCTCGGCAACATTTTAAGCGGCTTGGCAGCCGGGCTTAACTTTTTTCTTATGGGGCTTACCGTACAGCGCGCCGTAGCAGAGAACGAAAAACGGGCGGCGGTGTCAATGAGATTGTCTCAAACGCTGAGGCTGTTTATGCTGTTTGCCTTTGCCGCGGTGGGAGTTGCGTTGCCGTGTTTTAATAGCGCAAGCTCTTTAATCCCGCTGTTTTTTCCGCGTATTGCAATAGCTCTCCGACCGCTTTTTAACGGCAAAACAACGAAATGACTTTCCCAAGGGGTGTACTCAAAATGAAAAGAAAAAGTCTGCGCTTTAAAGCAGCGGATATTATTCTGCTTATATTGACAGCTTTGCCGCTTGTATTCGGAATGGTTCTGAGGGTATTAACCAAACCGCGGGCGGAGGATATCGAAATAAGCGGGGCGCGAATTTTTCTTACGGTAAAAATGCCGTTTCAGGATTTGCCGATAACAGAATCACAGATAAATTCGTGGCTTGTAATATTGTCGGTATTTTGGCTGTGCATATACCTAACGCACGGACTGTCCGTGAAAAATGTCGGAAAACGGCAGCATTTCGCGGAATGGATTATAGAGAAAACCGAGGCTATGATACACGGCAATATGGGCGAGCATTTCGGCGGCTTTGCGCCTTTTGTCGCGGCGATTATGGCGCTTTCGGCATTTTCCAGTCTGATTTCCCTGATAGGACTGTATCCGCCGACCTCCGACTTAAACATAGTGGGCGGCTGGGCAATTTTGACATTTATTCTGATTACCTATTACAAAATGAAGTGCGGTCCCCTGCACTACCTGAAGAGTTTTGCCGAGCCGATAGCGTTTTTAACGCCGCTCAACATAATAAGCGAGGTTTCCACACCCGTTTCGATGGCTTTCCGTCACTACGGGAACATATTGTCCGGCTCGGTAATCTCAATTCTTACGGCGGCGGCGTTGCAGGGACTCTCCTCTTTGATATTGGGTCGGCTGCCGGGAATGCCGGGCGAAATTCCTTTTTTGCAAATCGGTGTTCCCGCGGTTTTGTCGATTTATTTTGATATTTTCAGCGGCTGCCTGCAAGCATTTATATTCGCCATGCTGACAATGCTGTATGTGTCAAACGCATTTTCGGCTGAAGCCTATGAAAGAAAAATTCAAAGAAAATCAAACAGAAAAAAACTTATAATACAAAAATAAACGGAGGTAATAAAAATGTTGGAAATTGCTGTTGGTATTATTTTGGGCTGCTGCGCTCTCGGAGCGGGCGTGGCTATGATTGCCGGAATCGGACCCGGTATCGGCGAAGGAAACGCGGTGGCAAAGGCGTGTGAGGCAATAGGGCGCCAGCCCGAATGTAAGGGCGAGGTCACCACAACCATGCTTATGGGCTGTGCGGTCGCGGAAACCACGGGTCTTTACGCTTTGGTTATTGCCATTTTGCTGATATTCTTGGCTCCCGGACGCTTTGTTGATATACTTATGAGCATAGTAGGCTGAATCAAGAGGTGAATTGTATGCAGTCAATGGAAGTCATATCCGTAAATATATGGCAAATGCTGATTTCGTTATGTAATCTTTTGCTGCTGTTTTTGATTTTAAAAAAATTTTTATATAAACCGGTTAAACATATGATGTCCGCTCGCCGAGCCGAGCTGGACAAAAAATATTCCGACGCTGACGCGGCTGAGCAGGCTGCGCTTGCCGACCGCGAGGAATGGGCGCAGAAGCTGCAAAACGCGCAAAGCGAAGCGAACATTTTATTGCAAA
>CAZHWR010000089.1:0-3773 GCA_964536085.1 uncultured Oscillospiraceae bacterium | reverse complement strand
CACAAATCGGGCTGCGCGACGGACGGCGATTGGAAAAGCGTTATGCAGCAGTTTCTGCGTTGCGGTCTTGCGTTTACCTTTTCCGGAGTTGTGGGAACTTCTATCGCAACCGACAGCTTGTTCGGTGTCGGCGACAGAGTTACATCAAAAGTAAATATAGGCGCGCTGCGGAAAGGCTATGTAAATATTGCGGTTCACGGACATCTGCCGACGCTTGTAAGCCAAATTGTACAAACCGGACAAGAAGAAAGATTTATCGAGCTTGCAAAATCAAAAGGAGCAAAAGGTATTCGTTTTTACGGAATATGCTGTTCGGGACTTGCGGCAATGTACCGTTACGGCGGTGTTATTCCGCTTTCAAACGCGGTTTCGGCGGAGCTTGTTCTCGGTACGGGAGCGCTTGATTTATGGGTTGCGGACGTACAAGATGTGTTCCCGTCAATTATGGAGGTTGCGCGTTGCTTTAAAACAACGGTCGTAACAACAAGCGAGTCCGCAAGACTTCCCGGAGCGGAACGCTTTGAATACGACCATCACCATTCAAACATCGGACAGACAAAAGAGCTTGCCGAGAAAATCGTATTAAGAGCGATTGAGAGCTTTGAAGCGAGAAAAGGTATTCCCGTATACATACCTCCGTATGAGGTTGAGGCAGAGGTAGGTTTTTCGGTTGAATATGTGCATAAACGATTTGGAAGTATGCAGCCGCTTGCAGACGCTTTAAAAAGCGGAGAAATTCTCGGTATAGTAAATATGGTCGGCTGCTCAAACCCAAAAACGCTGTATGAAAAATCCACTGTTGATGTTGCGGATATACTGCTGCAAAACAATGTGCTTATTCTTACAAACGGCTGTGCGTCATTCCCGCTTATGAAGCTGGGTTATTGCAGCATTGGCGGAGCTTCAAAAGCGGGCGACAGCCTCAGAAAATTCCTCGGAAACGATTTGCCTCCGGTATGGCACGTCGGAGAATGTATTGACAATGCCCGTTCATCGGGAATATTCGCGGGAGTTGCGGGAGCATGCGGAAAAAATATATATGAAATGCCGTTTGCGTTCACATCGCCCGAATGGGGGAACGAAAAGGGCATCGACGCCGCGCTGGGCTTCAGGCTTATGGGTGTTAATTCATTTCACTGTGTTGAAGCGCAGATACACGGCTCAAAAAATGTTATTGAGTTCTTAAAGGACGGAACAAAAGAGCTTCTGGGTTCCGCAATGACGGTTGACGCAGACCCGGTCGGATTGGGTAATAAAATCGTAGAAAGCATCAAAGAGAAACGAAAAGCTCTCGGATGGGCTTGAGGAAAGAAGGTAGACCGATATGAAAAACAGAATATTATCAATCATACTTGCCGGAGCCGCCGTACTCTCGCTTACGGCATGCGGCGGTAAAACGGCTGACAGCGGCAGCGATACAATAAAAATAGCGTATCTGCCGATAACACATGCTTTGGCGCTGTTTGAAACTGCCGAAGAGGTCAAGGAGCAGACCGGTCTTAATGTGGAGCTTGTAAAATACGGCTCGTGGACCGAGCTTCTCGACGCGATAAACACGGGGAACGTTGACGGCGCGTCAGTGCTTATTGAACTCGCGATGAAATCGAAGGAGCAGGGAATAGGCTTAAAGGCGGTTGCTCTCGGACACAGAGACGGTAATGTGGTGATTGTTTCAAATGAAATCAATTCCGCCGCCGATTTAAAAGGAAAGACCTTCGCTATTCCCCACAGACAGTCGTCGCATAACATTCTTTTAAACGATACATTGGCTACGGCAGGACTTACAATTGATGATGTAAATATTACGGAGCTTGCGCCCACCGAGATGCCCTCCGCTCTCGCGGGCGGGCAAATCGACGGCTACTGCGTAGCCGAGCCGTTCGGTGCGAAAGCTGTGCAGCTGGGAATAGGCAAGGTGCTTTATTCCTCGGAGGAGCTTTGGAAGGACTCGCTTTGCTGCGGACTTGTGCTGACAGATGAGTTTATAGAAAATAATCACGACCTTGCCGTTCGGTTTGTAGACGCGTACAAGGCGGCGGGCGACAATCTCAACCTCGACAGCGAAAAGAAAGTCGGCGCCGAATATCTGAACCAAGATGATGAAGTGCTTGATATTTCGTTAGAGTGGATTTCGTACAACAATCTTGAAATAACAGAGGACATCTATAACGTATTGCTCGATAAAGTAAAAAGCTACGGTCTGTCGAACAATCCGCCGTCATACGAGGAATTTGTAGATAACACTTTATAACCTACGCGCAGATGTCCCCTGCGCAGGTTGCAATCTATCGCAAGCTCCACTCCTTGCAAGCAAAGTGGAGCGTTGCTCCGATTTAAACCTATTATTTAAAAGGTGAAATCTTGTTATCAAGGGAGAGAAAATTTCGGATGAAAAAGGTATTATCGATAAAGAATGTTGTTATTTCAATATTGGGCTTGCTTGTTATATGGCAGCTTGTATACACTGTCGGTAACTTTGGGGACGCATTGTTTCCGTCGCCCTTGGGAGCGTGGAAAGCTCTTGTTAAAATTGCAAAAAACGGTATACTGATTAAAAGCATAGGAACAAGTATGTACCGTTTTGCCATAGGATATATAAGCGGAGTTGTTGCCGCGGTTCTTTTGGGGCTGCTGCTGGGTCGGTTCGGGAACGCCTTTAAGTACATAAATCCCGTAGTTCAGCTTCTTCGTCCGATTTCGCCTACCGCTTGGATGCCGTTTATAGCGCTTTGGTTCGGAATAGGAGATATTCCGGCAATAGTTATAATCATAATTGCGGCTTTTTTCCCTGTTCTTTTGTCTACTGTTTCGGCAGTGGCGGGGATAGACCCGATATATCTGAAGGTTTCGGAAAACTTTGGAATTAAACAGCCCCAGATTATGTGGAAAATTATTTTTCCGGCGGCTTTTCCCCAGATTGCAAACGGAATTCATCTCGCGCTCGGAACAGCGTGGATATTCCTTGTTGCGGGCGAAATGATAGGCTGTCAGTCGGGACTCGGATACCTTATCATAGACTCCAGAAACAATATTGACGCGGCAACGCTTATGGCGTCAATTCTTGTAATCGGAATAATCGGTTTGCTGCTCGACTCCATATTAAAGGCTTTGGAAAAAAAGGTGCTCAAGGCATGGGGAGGCGCGGTATAATGTATATTGAAATAGAAAACGCAAGCAAAAGTTTTATTCAAAAAGGCGAAAAATTTACTGCTTTTGAAAACGTTTCTCTTTCAATAGAAAAGGGCGAGTTTATATGTCTGCTCGGACCGTCCGGCTGCGGAAAAAGCACACTGCTGAACGCTGCCGCGGGATTTGACACCGTAACCGAGGGGCGTATAACCATAGACGGCACCGAAGTAAAAAAGCCTTCCGCGGAATATGTAACCATATTTCAAAATTACGGGCTGCTGCCGTGGAGAACCGTTCGGAAAAATGTTGAGCTTGGGCTCGAACATAAAAAGATTTCAAAATCGGAACGCAGAAAAACAGCACAAAAATATATAGAGCTTGTAAATCTTTCGGACTTTGAAAACTCACACCCCAATCAGCTTTCTGGCGGTATGAAACAGAGAGTTGCGATAGCGAGGGCATTGGCTGTATCGCCCGAAATAATTTTTATGGATGAGCCGTTCGGCGCTCTTGACGCAATAACGAGAATGAAGCTCCAGGAGGATATTCTCAAAATATCGAAGGAGGAACATAAGACAATTCTTTTCGTAACGCATGATATAGAAGAAGCAGTATTCCTTGCGGACAGAATTGTCATTATGACA
>CAZHWR010000088.1:0-3904 GCA_964536085.1 uncultured Oscillospiraceae bacterium | reverse complement strand
CGGTTACGACCTTTGTGCCTGTTACTGCTGCGCCGTTGACGTACAGCACTGTCTTACCGTTTACGACCTGTGTGCCGTTGGTTATCGTGGGCGTAGTGGTAGTTGTTCCATCGATGTTATTATTGTTATTATTGCTATTATTGTTATTGCTGTCGTCAGTGCCTGAATTTTCAAGCCTTTCATGCTCCGCTGCATATTCATCGTATGCACTTTTGACCTCGCTTTGCGAAAGAGCGGAGCGGCACACCTTGAACTCATCGATAACGCCGTTGACGCTCGGGTCGCCCCAAACGTTTGCCGCTCCTATGCGCGCCGTCGACACGGCGGAATTGACAACATCCCTTATCGACGCTTTCATAGAATCTGTCTGCGCCACAAGCTCGCCGTTGAGATATATGCACGCGTCCTCATAGCTCTGCGTGTAGCATATATGTGCCCATTCGCCCGTGGGAACAGCCTTGCTCACCGCCGCCTTAACGCGGTATTCAGAGCCGCCCTTTGCCCTTATTGCCATCGTAACGCCGCAGCTCGAATTGTCGGGATTTCCTTTGGCGGCCAAAACAGCATAGTTATCCTGACTCGAACCGACGCTTAAAAGCGTCGTCCAGTTGCTCGCGGATTTTAGATTTACCCACATGCTTATTGAAACGCTGTCCGACTGATTAAACACGTCCGCAGGCAGATTTACATAGCTTGTACTGCCGCCGTTCAGCTTTACGCCGCCTCCTATATAGCCGTCGGTAAACGACGCGCTTCCGTTAAGAGCGCCGTCATATTTTCCCGATACATCCGTGACTGTCTTTGAGCCGCTGTCGGTAAAATCATATTCGCATATTTCGTTTGCCGGAGGCGTGTAATCGTCCGATACTTCAACCGTGACCGAAACGGTAATGCCGTTCGGATTATATATTCTGTTCTCGTCGAAATCGGCAAACCCGGCAGTCAGAACATATTCACCCGCGCTATCTTTGTATGCGCTCGTATCCCACTGCACCGGGAGATATTTTACCGTGCTCTGCATGTCGTCAAGCGTTGCCTGGGCTTTTTGCGGCAACGGAAGCTCGTCGGCAACCGTCCCGGTTTTTACCGTTATCTTCTCTGCCCCGTCTGCCGAAACAATATTTCTTCCCACGACGTCCTCTCCGCCCATAATGACCTCATACATCTTTTCGGCGATTTTCTTGCTTCCTGCATTATTCGAATGCCAGCCGTCCGCCATCCAGTCAGAAGAAAAGTCTCCGTACCATTCGCCCATCGACCAATAGTGCACGGAATTGTTTTCCGCCGCGTTAGGAAACGCCGTGTCCCAATATGAATGAAGTATATCCTTGCTGTTGTTTGTTTCAAATGTAGAAACCAGCCAAATTTCCGCGTCGGGAAGCGCCGATTTAATTCTTTGAAGAATGGTATCCAGATAGCCTTCAAGCCTGTCGGCAGAGCAACCGGACAAGCCGTTGTCGTTCGTTCCTATCAGCAGTACCACCTTATCGGGATCTGCAAGCTTTAGCGCCGAATCGAAAATAGTCTCGTTGAGCACCGTTGCGTACTGCATGGCCTGTATTCCCGCCTTGCCCCATGTGCTTATATTCACTCTGTCCTCCCCGGCAGAATCAATACGATAATCTGCTCCGAAGAAGTTGATAGTACCTCCTGTGTTTTCTATCACCATCGTGTGAACGCCGTAATCAAGCCCTGCAAACTCAGCTTTTTTAGTTACGTTGTCGTCAGAAGCCTGATTTATCTCGCCCGTTTGCTCACCGTCTATGGAGACCGAAAAGCTGCCCGCGCCGCTGTGTGAATAGTAATACAGATCCACCGCGGAAGCAGTGAACGTCACTGTGACTCTATCTCCCTTTACGGAGCTTTGCAGATACAATCCAAACGGCGAATCCTGCGCCTGTCTTAACTCGGAGGTAGCGCCGTCCACCAAGTCGTACTGCCTCCAATCACCCGTATATGATATAAACAGATTTTCGGGTGTATTTTTATTTTCAACGCTCACATAATCCCTGCAAAGCGTTATGAAGCCGTCCGAATAATTACCGTGCTCTTTTTTAAGGATTCCGTTCATGCTCTGAGTGATCCTTGCAAACTGTGTATTGGAATCGCCTATTTGAAGTATGTGCATCCTTTCAGCCTGTTCATCCGTTGTTACCGTAAGCGAAAACTCCTTGCTTGCGGTCTGCGAGCCGCTGGAAATATGCGCTGTCAGTACTACGCCTCCCGCACTCACTGCAACACCGCTTTCAAGCATTACCGAGCCGTCGGACGTAGTCCATGAAATTTTGCTTCCGTACCGTCCGAAAAGCGGAGGATAAACATCGCACGATACATTGCCGACATCTGCATTTTTGCCGCCGATAACCGAAAATTCAAGCCATTCGAAATCCTTTTCGAGCTTATCCGAATCGGAAAGCTCCTCGGAAAGCATCGGCGCAGTTTCTTCCATGCGCCAAACAGAATCAAAATCAAATCCCTCAAACGAGCTTTCAAGCGCGAGCTCCTGAGCGGACAATATCAAGCAATCATCCGTTACAGCCGCCGATTCGGTTTGCCCTACAGCGCTTGTAAAATCATCCGAGCAATAACAATTCGCCACTGTTCCCGACCTGTTCCATCCGACCGCGCCTCCCGAGTACTGCCCCGAATTAACCGCAGCGATCGTTCCCGTGCTGTAACAATACGAAACGCGCGAGCCGTCTATTCCTCCTGCGATACCTCCGCAGTTTGCCGCAGGCGCTGTAACCGTTCCGGCGTTTCGGCAGTCCGAAACATTGCCTCCGTTCGCATAGCCTACAATTCCTCCGCACGTGCCCGAGGATGCGATTTGAGCAAGGTTGACACATCTGCTCACCGTACCGACCGTAAAATATCCGACAATTCCGCCCGCGTCTGTTCCGGAAGCGGATATATCGCCGCAGTTTGTGCAAAGAGCAACGCTTCCTCCCGCAAAATTTCCCGCAATACCTGCGCTGTATCTGCCATTTGATTTAACATTTGCGTTGTTGATACAGTTATAAATCGTTCCTGCGGACATATATCCTGTGATTCCGCCCGAATTTTCAGATGAGGCTCCCACAAAGCCCGAGCTTGTACAATTTTCGATATTTCCGCGGTTGACGCCTGATATCACGGCAACGCCCATATTTCCCGAAACGTCCGCGTCAACGTATAAATCCTTTATCGTACCCTCGTTGCAGCCGATAAAGCCCGAATAATCCTCGCAGTTTATTTCAAGGTTAATTATCGAATGATCTGAACCGTCAAACACTCCTCTGAACGGATCGTCGCCATTTCCCGCAGGTACGTATTCTTCTCCGCACATATCGATATCATTGTCGAGCATTACGGTGTATCCTGAATAATCTTCGCCGTTATTTACGCTGAGCGCAAACGCCAAAAGCTCCTCTGAATTATGTATTGTCAATACAGCTCCGCCGTCTGCACCGTCGGCAAAAGCAAACGGCATGCATGAAACAGCTATTGCTGATGCTATTGCCAGCGCCGTAGTTTTTTTAAAAATTTTTCTCACAAGATTAACCTCCGCTTTGTCCGCGGTACAATTGCCGCAGACATATTTAAAATAATTATAGTACTATACGGATATAATATCAAGCTAAAACGGCGGGACTAAAATTTTGCCCGCCGTTTTTTATTATAGCTATTTCTTCAGCGTAGCAACGCCTTTTTTGCTTGTCTTGTAGGTCTTTTTGCCGACCTTTATCGACTTTTTGTTCTTCTGTACTACGCCCGATTTGTTGACAACATAGGCTTTCTTTCCTATTTTGACGAGCTTGTTCTTAGTACCTTTCTGTACAACTCCAAGCTTATTAACTATATACGACTTAGCTCCGACCTTGACAAGCTTATTTCCGCTTGCTTTTCTCTGAACTACTCCGTTTTT
>CAZHWR010000087.1:0-3927 GCA_964536085.1 uncultured Oscillospiraceae bacterium | reverse complement strand
GCTTTTTGCCTGTCTTAACATATCCGCCTACTACAGCGTATGTTTTGCCCGATACTGTAACAATCTGCGTGCCGGTCACCTGCTTACCATTGACATACAGCACCGTCTTGCCGTTTACTGTAGCCGTACCGTTTGTAACCGCGGGAGTGGTGACCGTTGAGCCTATGTTCGTTGTTCCACCTGAATTATCGTCAATATTTGTATTATTACTTTGCACCGTCACTGTTACCGTGTAAATCTTTCGCGTTCCGTTTTCGGCTGTAACGGTGTATCTCTTAGGCGATGTAAGATTTACCGACGCTCCAGAAGCAGGAATTACCGCGGCATTTTTTGAAACCTCCACCGTAGGCTTGACTGCAGTAAGCGATGTTCCGTACGGCACGGTTATATCTATCGTTTTATTCTCCTGATCAATAACGGTTTCGCCGATCTGTCCCGGAATTGTAAACGATATTATATCGCACTCTGTAGAATAGCTCGATAATATCTCAAATGCGTCAATGTTTATATTGGTGTTGTTGCTTAAAGCGTTTTTTGTACCTGTATTCACAATTTTTATAGTGTGCGTGGAATTTGTGAGCTCAAGGTTTTCATACATCAGCGACTGCTGTATTCCCACGCTGCTGTAGGAATCAATAGTGTCTATCAGTTCGCCGTCTAAATAAAGCTCAAATATTCCGGATCCTACGCCGCGGCCTAAGTACAGGCGTATTCCGTAGCCCTCAAAGCTGAGCTCGCAGCTTTCTCCGGCGGTACTGGAGCGCGTTGTCGTGCCTCCGAACGCAAGCTCAGAGTCGATAAGCCTCCAGCCGTCTGAATACTTCACCTGCGGGTCGTTATTAAGCACAAGTGTGGATTTATAAGTGTCCTCATCCTGATTATGCACGCTCTTTACAACTCTGAACTCGCTGATATTGATGTTATATCCTCCGCTTTTTCCGTTGTTTTTGCCGGTATTTACAATTTTTACCGTGTGCTCGCCCAAGGGAAGATTATAAATCGAGAACACAAGCGAATGGCTTATGCTTCCGCCCGCGTTATATGCGTCTACGTCGGCGGCTACCAATTCGCCGTCTATATAAGCGTCAAATATGCCTCCGTTGAGCCCGCGGTCAAGATACAGTTCAACTCCCGTACCCGTGAAAGTGAGCTCCGCCGCCGCGTCCGCGGTGGACGACCTATAGGTGGTCGCCACCACGCTCCAGGCGCTTGAAGGAGTGTATTTGATTTTAGAATTGTTGTAAAGATATGACTCGGTTGTCGACGAATCCACAGTGATATCACTGCCGTTTACGGTTTTTTGCAGATAAAGCTGTTCAGTCAAAAAACTGAGCGGAACCATAAGCGCGCCGTCCGTTTCAACGGGTGCGGCAGAAAGCGCGACCTCTTCTCCTCCGGCTGTGGCGGTCTTGCTGTTCGCCGTAAGAGTAATCGTATTTGAATAGCGCTGAGCCGTCAGCGTTTTTGTATCAGAATTGTAAGAATATCCGATACCGAGCGCTTCCAGCAGCTTATCCGCCTGTACCAGTGTTTCGCCGTCTGATACAGTCGGCTGCGTATCAAACCATATCCACTGGTCGTCCGCCATGATGTTTATGTCGTTGTCCGTTTTAATATTGAGCTGTTGATCGGATATCGGGCGGGTCCTTTGAATACCTGTGGCAACGAGATTATCAAAGGTGGCCGTGCTCTTGTTTGATATCAGTCCTATGCTTCCTGTGATATAGCTTTGGTCATAGCAAGTGAGTACATTTTCACCGTTTACGTAAACCTCTATTTGGTCACTGTCTGTAACGACCTTCATATCGTATGTCAGCGCCGATGAAAGCGCATACTCGGTCTGAGCGATAACTGTTGTGTCGGTGCCGCGGATTTTCATAACGTCCACCGTGTTGTTTTTAACATTCAGCACGGCGGCATATGACCTGAACGCCGCATTGGTCGGAGCGGCAAGATTTGAGCGGAACACTATTCCCGCGCTTCCGTTCGCGTCTGATTTTACCTCAGCGCTGATTTCAGCGTCGTAATACAGATAATCTCCGACAGTTAATATTTTAAGAGAATTTCCCGCCGTCGTACAGGTGTTGCTACGGTTAAATGTTCCCTGCGAGTTCCAGCGATAGTTTTCAGTGGTGTCAAACGACGCAGTGAACGTTTTGCCCACAGTGTCCGCTGCAAGATTTTCGTGCAGCTCGCGCACCAGCTGATGATATATTTCAGGATGCTGATCTATGATATTGGTCTTTTCCCCAGGATCGGTTGAAAGATCATAAAGCTCCCGCCGATCAAATGCAAATGATTGCAGATATTTGTAGTTTCCCTTTCGTATCGCGCCGCCTTCAACAAGCTCGGTTTGATTGTTCAGCGTATATCCCGGCGAATAATCGGTATTGCGCGGATAACACCAATAAAGCGTGTCGCGGTCGAGCGTTCCGGTGCCGTTCAGAAGCGGCAGCAGGCTCACCCCGGAATTTTCCTGAACCGTGTCAGGATCGAGCCCGGAAATATCGGCAAACGTTTGATAAAAATCTATTACGCTTGTCATAGTGCTTATAGTCTGCCCCGCCGCCAACGTGCTCGGCCAGCGTATAATCATGGGGTTTCTTATTCCTCCGTCGTATATCTGCCGTTTTCCGCCGCGGAGCTTACCGTTGACGGTGATCCTCGTTTCACCGCCGTTATCGCCCGCAATAACAATGATCGTGTTATCCCTGATGCCGAGCTCCTCTAAAGTATCGTCTATCATACCGATACCGTCGTCGATATGCTTCAGCATAGCCGCCAAATATGGATTTCGGTCGCTCACGGTGTTGGAAACGGGATTGCCACCGCGCTTTGCCTGAAAATAATCAACCGTTTCCTGCGGCGCCTCCAAAACAGTATGGGTGGCGTAATGCGAAAGGTAAAGCATAAACGGCTCGTCCTGATTGGCGTTTTGCTTTATGTACTCTACCGCCTGCTCGTTCATATCGTCAATCAGGTATTTGTTCTGTTCGCGCCCTGTAACATGCGGCAGATGCCTGTACGGATAAAAATAGTCGCCGTCGCCGATTCCCAGATGCTCGCTCATCGAAACCTCGTCCCAGCCGTTTTTCTCAACGGTACCGGGCGAAATTTCATAGCGGTTTCCTGCGTTTAAGTGCCATTTTCCTATGATTCCCGTATGATATCCCGCTCGGTTTAGCATCTGCGGAAGGGTTTCAAACTCGTTCGGATCAAGATAAGTGCTCACGTCGTCCAAAAAGTTTGTAACGCCGTTTCTGAGCGTGTTATTTCCCGTCATCAAACAGCCTCTGGACGGTGAGCAGACCGGCTGGGTGTAATAATCCGTAAACCGTGCGCCCTCGCTTGCAAGTCTGTCAATATTGGGGGTCTCGTTGAAGGTATTTCCGTAACAGCTGAACTCATTATAACCGGTGTCATCCAGCAAAACGAAGATGATATTCGGCTGTTCTGACGATTGGGCGCTTGCCGCAAGAGTCCCCGCGGACATAGCCGATGGAATCGCCGTAGAGCCCATCGTCATAGCGGCGGTAAGCCCTGCCGCTATAAATTTTTTCCCTTTCATTACTTATTCTCCTAACATTTTATTTCACACTTATTGTGTATATCCAAATTTTATTATCTATTTAAGTCTTACAGCAACGCCTTTTTTATAGGTTTTATAGGTTTTCTTTCCGACTTTTACAGATTTCTTGTTCTTGAGAACTACACCCTTTTTATTGACAATATAGGCTTTCTTGCCAATCTCAATGAGCTTGTTCTTAGTACCTTTCTGCACAACTCCAAGCTTGTTGACTATATACGACTTCGTTCCGACCTTGACAAGCTTATTTCCGCTTGCCTTTCTCTGAACCACTCCGTTTTTATTGACAACGTAGGATTTTGTTCCCACCTTGATAAGCTTGTTCTTTGTGCCTTTCTGTA
>CAZHWR010000086.1:0-3967 GCA_964536085.1 uncultured Oscillospiraceae bacterium | reverse complement strand
TAAACGATCGCTCGAAATTCGCGTTGCGAACCGCGAAACTCGCGGCGCGGGGGATTTGGAAACATTGCTTTCCGGATTGCAGGATTTCGCATTTTGCAAGAATAACATGGCATATCTATAGCGTATTGTAAGCGCTGTCTTGTTTTAAAGCTTCTTGCTTCAAGTATATAATAAAAGGATGGTAATATCGATGTCAAAACCCGTGGTGGCGGTTGTCGGGCGGCCTAATGTGGGCAAGTCCACTTTATTTAATAAGCTGATAGGCAAAAGGCTGTCAATAGTAGAGGATACACCCGGCGTTACCCGTGACAGGATTTATTCCGAATGTGAATGGCGCGGAAAAAAATTCATGCTGGTCGACACAGGCGGAATCGAGCCGCAGAGCGAGGATGTTATCCTGTCGCAGATGCGCCGACAAGCGCAGCTCGCGGTCGACAGCGCTCAGGTTATTGTGCTTGTAACGGATATGCAAACGGGGCTTACCTCAACCGATGAGGACGTTGCCCGTATGCTCAGAAAAAGCGGTAAGCCGGTCATAGTGTGTGTTAATAAGTGCGATAAGGTCGGCGCTCCTCCCGCAGAGTTCTACGAGTTTTATAACCTTGGTATCGGCGAGCTTGTTGGAGTTTCCTCCGTTCACGGTCACGGCACGGGCGATCTGCTCGATTTGATAGTCGGCGACCTGCCCGATGATGACGAGGACGATGAAGCCGACGATTTGATAAAAGTCGCGGTCATCGGCAAGCCTAACGTTGGAAAATCCTCGCTTGTGAATAAGATATCCGGCGAGGACAGGATGATAGTTTCAAACATTGCCGGCACCACGCGCGACGCTGTTGATTCAGTGGTCGAGACAAAGCATGGAAAGTTTGTTTTTATAGACACCGCAGGGCTTCGGCGCAAATCCAAGGTGAATGAAAGTATAGAAAAATATTCTGTTTTAAGGGCGTATATGGCGGTTGACCGCGCGGATGTGTGTATAATTATGATCGACGCGACCGAAGGATTTACCGAGCAGGACAGCAAGGTTGCGGGCTATGCTCACGAGCAGGGCAAGGGTTGCGTCATAGCGGTAAATAAGTGGGACGCTGTCGATAAAAACGAGCACACTATGAATGAGTATAAAAAGAAGCTTGAGGTTGATTTCAGCTTTATGTCCTACGCGCCGTTTGTTTTTATATCGGCAAAAACAGGTCAGAGGATAGATAAGCTGTATGAAACGGTGCGTGAGGTTTATGAACAGAATTCCCGCAGGCTGAAAACGGGCGCGCTCAACGATATGCTCGCATATGCAACTGCGCGGGTACAGCCTCCGTCTGACAAGGGAAAAAGGCTGAAAATATATTATATGACTCAGCCGTCGGTCAAGCCTCCGACTTTTGTCGTATTTGTCAATCGGGCGGAGTTGTTCCATTTTTCTTATCAAAGGTACATCGAAAATCAAATCAGGGAGACGTTTGGGCTGACGGGGACTCCGATAAGGTTTATTATCAGGGAAAGACAGGGTGAAAAATAAAATTTTCGCCCTGCACCTTGCATTTTAATATCTTGCATCTAACAGGAGAATATTATTATATGGACATTTTTTTACTTGTGGCGGCGCTGATTATTTCCGGAATAATCGGATATCTACTGGGAAGTATCAATTTTGCAATCATTATAACAAAGATTTACACTGGCGAGGATATACGCGATTTGGGCAGCGGAAACGCCGGCTTTACCAATGTTTTGCGAACTGTCGGCAAGCTGCCCAGCGTATTGACTTTGATTGGGGACTTTTTAAAGGGCGTTATATCGGTTTTGCTCGGGTTTGCCGCTGTGTATCTGCTGACAGGGAACTTGGAGCTTATCCGTTTCGGCGGATATCTTGCTGCCGCGGGAGCTATCAGCGGTCATATGCTGCCGCTTTACTACGGTTTTAAGGGAGGCAAGGGAATATTGGTCACGGCGGGAACGCTGCTTATTTTAGATCCTTTGACCCTGCTTATAATCCTCGGTGTGTTTTTGATAGTTGTGTTTATAACGCGGATAGTTTCGATATCCTCGATATGTGCCGCCGTTGCTTTTCCCATAACAACAATTATTTCGCGCGCGGTTGGACGCAGCGAATATATTGTTTGGGACGCACTGCTCTCTGTTTTGATAGCGGTAATAATTATTTTTATGCACAGAGAAAACATAAAACGGCTTTTAAACGGTACCGAAAAGAAATTCGGAAAAAATAAATAAAGGAATGGTCGTATGTCTAAAATAGCAGTGCTCGGTTCGGGAGGATTCGGAACATCGCTTGCGGTAATGGCGTTTAAATATGGTCACAAGGTAGCGCTTTGGTCAAAGTTTCCCGATGAGATAGAGCAGATAAGAAACTGCGGGGAAAACAAAAAGCTTTTACCGGGTATACCTGTGGATATTGGAATTGAACTTACAAGCGATATGGGTTGCGTGGCTGACAAGGATATCGTTATCTTTGCTGTTCCGTCTTTTGCGCTTAGAGAGACTGCTCGTGCGGCAAAGGATCATTTAAGCGCTGACTGTGTGCTTGTGAATGTCGCAAAGGGTTTTGAGCAGGGCTCGGCAAAACGGCTTTCACAGGTCATCAGCGAGGAGACGCAAAAAAGCGGCATTGTTGTGCTGTCCGGTCCGTCTCACGCGGAGGAGGTCGCCAGAGACGTGCCTACAAGCATTGTTGCGGCGAGTGAAAACAGAGACTGCGCCGAATTTATTCAGGACACTCTGATGAACAAAACCATGCGAATATACGTCAACGACGACGTTGTGGGAGTCGAAGTCGGCGGCGCTCTGAAAAACATAATTGCGCTTGGAGCGGGCATATGCCGCGGAATGCAGCTGGGAGACAACGCCATAGCCGCTTTAATGACGAGAGGAATTGCGGAAATGTCTCGTCTTGGGACGGCGCTCGGTGGAAAAGAGATTACCTTTGCGGGGCTTTCGGGAATAGGCGATCTGATTGTCACCTGCACAAGTATGCATTCGCGCAACAACCGCGCGGGAATACTGATCGGCGAAGGGATACCTGCGGCGGAGGCGGTAGGGCGTATTGGTACGGTGGAAGGCTATAACGCCGCTGAAACGGCGCTGGAGCTCGCCGGTAAAAAAAGCGTGGTCATGCCGATAACGGAACAGCTTTGCAGAGTACTGTACGATAATGCGTCACCGCGCGAGGCTATTCAGGCTCTTATGGAGCGCCCGAAACGCCATGAGACGGAGCTGATTGAGTTTTGAATGAATCAGAGTAATATATGTGTTGTTATATAAATAAAGCGGAGCTGACACTTGTCAACTCCGCTTTATTCATATTTTATTTTTTATATGGCTGAGAATTATTTGTTAATCCTAAAATATAGTCTACAGACGTAGCGTATAATTGTGCCAGTCTGATTAAAATATCGGTCGGAATATCCCGCAGTCCGCGTTCATAACGGCAATATTGAGGCTGCTTCATATTTAGGTATTCGGCGACTTGAGATTGCGTTAAATCATGGTCCTCACGCAGATCGCGCAAGCGCCGATAATAATTATTCATACCGCAACACCCCGTGATTTATAACCGTTTGGTATTGACATTTTAGCATAACGTTGGTATAATCTAGATATATTATATCCATTTGGTTATAAAACATTTGATAAGCTTGTTTTTCAGAGTTTTGAGGAGGTACTTTATGAAAACAGTAAAAAAATTATTGGCGCTTTGTTTGTCTATAACTATGATTATGGGCGTTTTACCCGGAAATATCACAATGGCGGCGGCAACTGATTTGGTTAGTTCAACTGAGTTGAAATTAAATGCGGGCTATCCAGTATACGAATATATAGCTTCAGATAATCAGAAGTCGTATTATAAAATGGTGCTTCCTAAGCCCGGACAGATTAAATTAACCGCTGTAAACGCAAACAACAGCTTTACCAAGAAAATCGGGAACACGACTTATATCGTCAGCCTGAAGCA
>CAZHWR010000085.1:0-4090 GCA_964536085.1 uncultured Oscillospiraceae bacterium | reverse complement strand
CGTTCGCCGCGGAGACAATGCTCCCACGGCTATAATCGCGCTTGTGGACTAAACGGTAAAATACCGCCGCAAAGACCCTTTTGCGGCGGTATTTGTCATATAACAAAAAAAGGCTAAAGTCAAAGCATTTGTAAAAACGCTTGAAAAATACAAAACGTTGTGATAAAATGACCCCCGATAGGGGTGTTTAAGCAGTGGAAAGAAAATCAGAAAATACAAACAGATTTTTGCCCGCAGAAGTAAGCGCGGAAAATTTCGGTAAGTTTGAACGGTATATAAAAAAATGCGCCGAGATACTGTTTGCCGATGTAACAAAGGGCAGGTATACGGAAAAGGCGGATATAACCGATTTTATAAAAATGGACTTTAAATTGGGAGATGTTACTACCGACGGCTTTTGCAAAGACGTTACTTGCTATACAAGGTCGCTTGTAAACGGGGTAGAGGCTGCATTTTCCTACAGTTTAAACAAACCCTGCAATACATACAAAACCTTTGTCGTTAAAACGATGGATCAATTCATTCAGCGTTTTTTCGATGTCGCGGGGAAATTTTTGATTTCGGGCGATACGGATATAATAGAGAGCGAAGAGGCATTTGCGCGGGCCGTCTACCTAAAGGCGGTTATATCGTTTGAAGAGTTTATAACTACCGAAATCGGAACCGATGTGCTTCTTTTGAAGTCGCTTGCGTTGGAAACCTACGAAAAACGCAGCAACAAAAATGCTGAAATTATTTTTTTGAACGGCAATTGCGACGGCATTGAAACGGTAAGATGCTGTTCCGTTGAGCTGAATTTGCGGAACAAGCGGGAAATAAGAAAGCTTCTTGAAATGACTGATGAAAATTATGCGCTTGTCGCCAAAGCGAATGATGACAAGGCAACAATTTTAGGCTTGGTAAAAAAGTCGGCGGAGCTTTATAATAAGCAATGCTATCGCTGGAGGGTGAGCGGAGCGGGAGCATGGGAAATGCTTTTCTCGTCTCAGTATATTGCGGGCAATAAGAACAATGTTTATCAGAGTTTCTTCCGCGAAATTAAAGATATTGAATGTTTTAGCTCGGACGAAGATAAGCGGCTTTTGAAAATTATCGGAGACGGACAGTCAAAATTCCCTCACGGAGGGATTTTAATAGTCTTTTATGATGAAAGGGCACTTGAAAATGAAATTAAGCGCCTTACAAAGAAAAATTGCGGATATGAGGCAAAAAATATCGGAGATCAAAGCTCGGAATTGGTTAAGAATATGTCCTCTGTTGACGGTGCGGTTTTTATAAACGGTAATACCGGTGAAATTGCCGCAATGGGGATGATTCTTGACGGAAAGACGGATTGCGAGGGCAATCGGGCAAGAGGATCGCGTTATAACTCGACGCGGAACTACTTGTATTCGTTGGAAAATTGTTCCATAAAAGCTTTTGTCTTTTCCGAAGACGGAGGCATGGATGAGATCCGCTATGAACACGGAGCGGAATAAGCACATAAAATACCGTGCAGAATAGATTTGAGAGGAGATTTAAATATGGGTAAGGGAGTTCCGGAGCTTTCAATAAACGGACTCGACATAAATCACACTGAGGTTTCCTGCGTTCCGTACAGAGAACGTAAAATTAAATCCCAGTATGCAAATGTAAATAATCGGGAAGTTGAAAATGATATTTCCCGCTCATGTGCCGAATGTGATTTTTCAAAAATCAGCCTATGAGTTTTAAGGAGGGGTCTTAGTGGCAATCGATATCAGGTTGGTAACATTGTATAAGCTCCATATTCCGAAAACAAAGCCGTTTTTGGAATTGGCAAATTTAGCCGCCGATGTTGAGGAGCATTGCTGTTATTTTACCACGGGTCATTACGACCTTATCGATATAGCGCCTGTCAACGCGCCCGAAGGCGGAGGAGAACACGTTCTTTCCGCCGCTCATAAGCAAATGGGGAATTTGGCAAATAGGCATATCGCTCAAGATGCGTTTTCCAAACAGAAGCTTCTTGTATTCACAAATAAAGGCGCTAACGGTATTCCCGAGAAAGATATAAACAAATTTTGGCATAGTGACGAAAGCTATCATTCCAAAATGTTTTTTGTATCGATGCTGCATATGAACGATGATTACGAATTAGAAGATATATTGCAGTATTTGAGATCATGTTTTACCGGAATACAATATTTATATTATTTTTCGTTTGACTACAGCGATATAATTATTTTCTGCCGCGCAAATACGGTAAGGGATTTTGTTAAGGCAATAAACAAGCTGAACTACGGCAGCCGAGATAAATATTTCAGGGATTCTTTTTCGCTGTACGGAATGTGCAGAACGCATCTTATTAAAAGTTTTACGGAAATCAAAGAAGGAAAAAACAATCCGGAAAATACATCCGATACCTTTTTTGTAAAGCTTAATCTCGGCATCCAAAACCGCAATTTGTTGGATAAATTTATGTCGGATGTAAGAAAAATCGACAACAAAAGCAGGACAATAACCCAGATAGGGCGCCATGATTACGCATTGATAAATGAAAACGCCACGATAAATTGGCTTATTAAGTTAGAATATTTGGTAGATCGCTATACAACGGTCGATAACAATAAAAAAGAAGACGCTGTTTTTTGTACCTTTGAAGCGTTTATAGGGTATGATGATAAAGATAAGTATGCGGATTCGCCTTCCGATCCGCCGAAAGCTGTTTCAACGCAGAAGCTGAAAGAGAAGTGCGCAGAGCTTAAAGATAATTTGGATGCGCGCTTTGAGAACGCGGGGAATTATTATACGCCGGTATTTGAGGTTGAAAATTCCATTGAGAGCATAATTAAAAACGGCTTCGCGGAAGACTTTGTGCTATGTATGTACGAATCGTTTTATTCGTTTGTCGATTATGTGAATGAAAAGGTACTGCAAATGAAGACACCGGAAGACGGAAGCAAGACGTTTCTGCGCGATAATGACTTCAGTATTCTTTTTAACGATTATTTTAAGGGACTCATATCCCTTGCAAACAGCGGAATGCACGCCGACAGAAGCTTTATTCAGGCGACGGCGTTTAACGCGATTTTGTTTGACGTGCCTCCCAAGCTGATGTCGCTTTATACCGCATTAGTATATAAGATGGCATATATTCTGAGAGATGAGGATAAGTATAATTATACGTTCCTTTTCACACCGGATTTTTCCGAAAGTATTCAGGTAAGCACTGTGTCGTATAAACCGGAAACTCCCGAAAACCGGCTGCTGTCGGTGGCAATAAATGAAACTTTTTTCTACAGACCGGGTGAGGTCATATCGACAATGGCGCATGAAACGGCTCATTTTGCGGGAGATGTAAAGCGTTCGCGTAAAGAGAGGGCAGAGCATTTTGTGAAATGCGTTGTATTTTACGCATTAAACTACTCTTTGCCGGATAACGCAAACATCAAGGTAAATCAAAGCTATTACGAAGCGGTTTCGGAAATAAGCAAAGACGTATGCAATAAAATGCGGCTTGATGAAAAGACCTATGTTGTTGATTTTGACAGTATAGCGTATGCGGCGCTGCTGTTTATGACGGGCAGCGCGGAAAGCGTTAAAGCGATAAGGCGGTTTTTGGCTGAAAACAGCGGAAATTTAACCACAGAAATGCAGGTTGTAAATAAGGCTGATTATTTATATAATGTCGTTTCGGCAAATCTCGAAAACTGCGGCAATACGTTTATTGCCGGAAATCTTAGAGCTTCAAAGGTTATTGCTTATATTAAATCCGTTTTTAAGGAAGCTTATGCCGATATGCAAATGGTAATTATGCTCGGATTGGGGTACGGCGAGTATATGGATAAGCTTTTCCTGTATGAGCACGTCGGGGCGGAAGCGCTTAAAGAAGACGTCCATTTGCACCGTATAAGCGCGGTTGCGTGGACAATGCTTACTTCCGGCGTATGGAGGATGGAGGATATATTAAGTTATGAAGCAGATATTAACGAACCCGTTTTAGCCGTGCTGGATGATTTGCGGATATTCTGTTCCGGAAAAAGCTATGCCGGAAAGGCTGCCGCAGCTTACAAAAGCTTTTGTTCGCAGCTCGGAACGGGCGGCGGTACAGATGGCGCAGATATACAGC
>CAZHWR010000084.1:0-4095 GCA_964536085.1 uncultured Oscillospiraceae bacterium | reverse complement strand
CGCAAACGATGTTTTAGAAGGGGTTGCCATCATGCAGAAGGAGGGCGTTGACGTTTCCATTACCGGCAACTCCACCAACCCCACCAGATTCCAGCACCCCGTTGCGGGAACATATAAAAAAGAATGCGTTGAGCAGGGCAAAAAATACTTCTCTGTCGCTTCGGGCGGCGGTACGGGACGTACCCTACATCCCGATAATATGGCGGCGGGCCCCGCTTCCTACGGTATGACCGATACTATGGGTCGCATGCATTCCGACGCTCAGTTTGCCGGTTCATCCTCAGTTCCTGCGCACGTTGAAATGATGGGACTTATCGGCATGGGCAACAACCCGATGGTCGGCGCTACGGTTGCGTGCGCTGTTGCCGTTGAAGAAGCAATGAAATAGCATAAAACATAAGCTCATGATACGAATTAAAAGCCTGTCGCGATAATGCGTCAGGCTTTTTATATGTGTTGTTTAAGAATGTTTGAACGACTGAAGGGGAAGAAAAAACACATTAAAATTGAATCAAATTTATGTGTACATATGTACGCGTTGTAAAATTGATTTCATATATAGAATTTTTTAAGATTATTTTAAATTTACAGGTGCAAAAAATTGTATAATTAAATAAAACAGTTCAAACCGGATAAGCACAGGAAACTAACAGCCGTCCGGCTGTTGAATAAATCTCGGCTTTGCAGCCGACAGCTTTTTTGAAAAACCACCTTAAAAGGAGGCGATATTTTGGCTTGGAGAAACGCAGTTTTGATTATTCCGTCGCTGGATCCCGATCAAAAACTGACAAACCTCATATCCGAACTGATCGGGTTTGGCTTTAAAAGAATAGTAGTCATTAATGACGGAAGCAGTTCAGACTGCGACGGGTATTTCACACGGGCAGTCGAGAAAGGCTGTGTCGTTGTCTGCCACGAAAAAAATCTCGGCAAGGGCGCCGCAATAAAAACGGGTATACGAAAAGCGATTGAAATTTTCGGTGAAAATAATTCATATATTACTATCGACGCAGACGGTCAGCATCTTCCGAAGGATATTTTAAAGCTCGCAAAGGCATTTGAACAAAATCCCAACGCGCTTGTGCTGGGCGTACGCGACTTCAAAGAGGACGGTATTCCGCTGCGCAGTGTTTTTGGGAACCGAATAACTTCGGCGATTTTTAAGCTTACCGAAGGAGTTGATTGCCCTGATACTCAAACAGGGCTCAGGGGGATACCGCCGAAGCTTGAGCAGCTTGCGCTTACGGTCGAGGGAGACAGATACGAGTATGAAACAAATTTCCTTTCGGATGCGTCAAAGCTTGTCGATTTTTACTGTGTACCGATTCAAACGGTGTATTTTAACGGAAATAAAAGCTCGCATTTCCGAACTGTGATGGATTCGCTGCGAATCTATAAAAGATTCCTGCGTTTTGCAGGTTCCTCTATTATCAGTGCGTGCGCGGATCTTTTGTTGTTTTATCTTATTTCCGTGATTTTACCTCTGCCGCAGGTGCAGGCTATTTTTACAGCGACGGTGTTGTCGCGTATTGGCTCGGGAATAATTAATTTTATTCTGAACCGTATATGGAGCTTTCAGAGCAAGATGCCCGCTTTCGGTGAAGCTGTCCGTTACGGCGTGGTGTTTTTGGCAAAAATGGTTCTCAGCGCTGCGGTGGTGTCTGTGTTTTCTGCATTGCCCGTGCCGAGTATTGTGATTAAGATAGCGGCTGATACGCTTTTGTTTTTTCTGAGTTATGTCATTCAGAAAAATTGGGTATTCAGTAAGGAGCGGGACGGATGAGAAAGCACGGAGCCGAAAGGCGCAATGTCAATCTGTGGCCGGTATTTTTCAGCATACTTCTCACCGCATATTCGGTTTTCACCCTGCTGGACGCATTTGTTATTCCGAGAGATTTAGTGTATGTTGAGGAACTGTCTTCAAATGAATCGGATGCTCAAAACGGAGAATCAGGCGCGCAGGTTACACAAACAAGCTACAGTGACGACGACATTTCTATAACTATCACAACGCTTCGGCGCTATGAAACTCAGGTATATGTCGCCAACGTCGTTATAAATGACGCTTCGTATTTAAAGACCGGACTGGCGGACGGTATGTTCGGCAGGAATTTGAGCGGTAAAACATCGGAAATAGCGCAGGAATGCGGAGCAATTTTGGCAATTAACGGCGACTATTACGGCTTCAGAAACAGCGGATTTGTTATGCGGAACGGATTTTTATACAGAGAATCTGCAAGGGAGGGCTCTGATAACGAGGATCTCGTGGTCTACAGTGACGGAAGCTTTGGCATAATAAATGAATCGGAGACGACCGCGTCGGATTTGGCGGACAGAGGAGCCGAGCAGATATTTTCGTTCGGTCCGGCTTTGATAAACGGAGGAGAAATAACCGTGACCGCTGCGAGCGAGGTCGAAAATTCGATGAACAGCAACCCAAGGACGGCTATAGGTATGATTGAGCCCTTGCAATATATTTTAGTAGTTTCGGACGGCAGAACTTCTGAAAGCGACGGGCTGACATTATTGGAGCTTGCACAGGTTATGGATGAACTCGGCTGTGAAACGGCTTATAATCTGGATGGCGGCGGTTCGTCAACCATGTGGTTTATGGGGGAGATTGTGAACAATCCCACTACCAACGGCCGCAAAATACAGGAAAGGAGCGTGAGCGACATTGTTTATATCGGCAAGTAAAAAAGGCGGAAAGGGCGCCGCGATATATCTTTTTGTTTCGCTGTTTTGCCTGATTTTTTATTTGGTATACGATATTTTTTCTCATGGCGTTCATTCACCGTATATGACATTTTTGTTTGCGTGGCCGCTGGTTTTGGGACTCTTGCCGTGTGTGGCTTTTTGGCTGACAGAACGCTTGAAAAAGCCGAAAAGAATAGCGAAAAACCTGTATAATTCAGGGGTTGCGGCGCTTACAGCAAGCAGTATGCTGCGCGGGATTTTTGATATAGCGGGGACATCGTCCGATTATCAGCAATGGCTAATGTATGCGGGCGCAGTCATGCTGGCTGCCGGTATATGTATGTATTTTGCGGGAAGATGAAAAGAAAAAACGGAACCAAATGCTGTAAAACAAGCTGTCATATATCCAATATGTGGCTTGGCGGTTTAGGCAATATCAACAATTTCTGTTTGGTTTTATGAGCAAAACATTGAAAATAATTAATTTCCTTGAATGTTGATTTTTCGTGTGCTATACTTAATGTACAATAAAATTTAGGAGGATGATTCCGTTGAAAACTAATATTGTCAAAAGGGCATTGTCTGCTTTACTGGCAACGGTATTGGCGGGTTCAATGTTAGTCACAAGCGCTTTTGCGGCTTCAGGCGATGAACTGTATTCCTGGGACGCGGCTGCGATTAAAACAAAAGGAAATGAGCAACAAAGCTACACCCTTTCCGATGACGGCAGCCTTATAATTACAGGAAACAGCATGGGAACTATAGGTCAGCCTATTTGGGGCTGCGAAACCGATCCGATTGCAACCACAAGCTCTTACACGGTTGTCTACACAATGCAGCTTGAGGACGATGATACTGTCGATGGTTCAATTGTTTTCTTGGCAACAGACCCGAAAATAAGACTTGTTGACACAAGCGGAAGTTCTTTAGGCGAACCTGGCGATGTCCGCGAATGGTACACATTGGCGCAGCTTCGTGCCAAACAGGCTAATAACGCCGATGCAGACGGCTATTTCAAAGTATATCATGTTGTAACAGCTGCCAAGCACGGCTATGAATCGACAGTTTCCGAAGATGCTCTTGTTAAGATTGAAAACCGTCTTTCGGGTCCTTCTGCTTACGATGCTAATCTCGATCCGGTTGAAGCCTCTGAAAACAGGGTTACTTCCGAGTGCCAGAGCATCAACTTGTTAGTAAAGAGCATAGAAGTTTACGAAGGGGATGTAACTCCACCGGAAGAAGCCAACGGCTGGTCGAACGGCAAATATTATAATAACGGCGAATTGGTAACTAATTCTCTGGTAACTTCGGAATCCGGAACAGGATATGCCTATGTAGACGATAACGGTGATCCGGTTGTATCGCAGGCGGTAACGGTAGGCGGAGCAACATACTACT
>CAZHWR010000083.1:0-4278 GCA_964536085.1 uncultured Oscillospiraceae bacterium | reverse complement strand
TTTGATGATTATATGAAATTGCTGGCTATTAAAAGAAAACCGAATCGGAAATAACGACTTCCGGTTCAGCACACGTTTTCTGCCGTGGACTGATTTCCTCGAAGCAAAATTTTGTGGACAATTCTAAACAGAAAAAATGGCGTAACCGGTGACATCAAAGGCATTGTCTCACGGCAGGCTGTTTCAAACCGAGAAAATGAAAAAACTCAGCCGGATATTGAAACCTTACACAAAATTGCTTCTGTTCTGGAAATATCATTAGAAGATCTTATATACGAAAATAAACGCAAGTCCACCGCCATAGTGAACAACATTACTACACAGAATATTACAAAAGGACTGTCGTTCGGCGCCGCTCTTGCAATGGTTATTTCATATGTCAAATGGCTGTCGATCGGCTGGGCGGTTTTTCATGCCGCCCTGAACTGGATTTACGTTATTTATTATATATTTCAATACGGATGGAGCTAAAAAACAGCCGAACCGCAATAATACGGTTCGGCTGTTTTTATTTTGCTTTGTTTTTTAATCGCTTATCAAGCGATAAAGCGAGCTTTGTTCCGATTTCCTGCAAAATCTGAACAATAATAATCAAAAGTATGACTGCAAATATCATCACTAGGTATTTATAACGATAATAGCCGTAATTGATGGCAATTTTACCGAGTCCGCCGCCCCCGATGATACCGCTCATCGCGGAATATCCCAAAATCGTCGTAACTGCAATGGTCGCATTTGAAATAAGCGACGGCAGACTTTCCGGTATCATCACCTTCACAACGATTTGAAACGGAGATGCACCCAGACTTTGCGCCATCTCAATCGTATTGGGATTAACCTCGCGCAGACTGCTTTCGGCAAGCCTTGCAATAAACGGAAACGCCGCAATCACAAGCGGAACTATCGACGCCGTCGTTCCCACAACCGTGCCGACAATAAGGCGCGTGAGAGGAAAAACCAGAATCATCAGTATCAAAAACGGAACGGAACGCAGGAGATTGATTATAACATTCAACACACTCATAATCGGCGCGGGCAGAGGCAGTATGCCCCTTTTTTCGCCGGTCACCAGCAACACACCCAGCGGCAGTCCGATGATAATTGCAAAGAGCGTAGCGGCGAGCGTGACATAAACGGTTTCCCAAATCGCCATCGGGAACTGAGACGAAACTATTTCCCATGTTTCGTTTAAAGTTTCAGACGAAAATAAATCACTGAACATTTTCGCTCACCTCCTGCGCAATCACATCGGGAGTCTGCGAAAGATACTCAACCGTCTTTTTAGCCTCGTCGTCTGAATCGACGCTCAAAATCATCGAGCCGTATGCGCGCCCTCCGATACTTTTTGTTGAAGCGTATACAATATTTGCGGTTATCCCATGCTCCAGCGCCATATGTGCAATCAGCGGACTGGAGGTCGCCGCCGCACCGTTGAACACAACGCGTATCAAATGCTGACCATTAGTTGGGTGCAGCATTGATTCATCCGCATTTTCGGGAAAAACAAGCTGTTTGGCAGCAGGCGATTTCGGATGAGAAAATATTTCGCTGACCTCACCCGTTTCGACAATCTTTCCGCCGTCCAAAATAGCAACATGCCTGCAAATGCTTTCAACAACGCTCATTTGGTGCGTTATCACAACAACGGTGATACCCAATTTTCTGTTTATATCTCTGATAAGCTCTAAAATCGAATACGTAGTGGTTGGATCCAGCGCGCTTGTAGCCTCGTCGCAAAGAAGTACCTTCGGGTTGGTCGCAAGCGCTCTCGCAATCGCGACACGCTGCTGCTGACCTCCCGAAAGCTGAGCCTGGCCTTGTCGCCCAAGTCCACAAGCTCCAAAAGCTCCATAGCACGTTTTTTCGCATCTTTTCGCGGTACACCCGCAAGCTCCAAAGGGAAGCAGACGTTTTTCAGGCAGTTTCGCTGCATAAGCAGATTAAAGCCCTGAAAAATCATCGTGATTTTGCGCCGGATATCCCGCAGCTTTGCCTCATTAAGGCTTCTGAGGTCACAGCCGTCGATTTCGACCGTGCCATCGTCGGGGCGTTCGAGCATATTGATACATCGAATCAGCGTACTTTTGCCGGCTCCGCTCATACCGATGATTCCGTAAATATCCCCGTCCTCAATAGTCAGAGAAACGTTTTTTAACGCTTCAACGGTGTTGTTGTCCGCCGTGCAAAAGGTTCTTGATACATTTTTAACTGCTATCATATAATGCTCATTCCCCGTTATTTAATTATTGTTTTGAAAGCAAATCAAGGCTTGACTGTTTGCCCGCATATATGCCGAGCGGCTCAACGTGTATTGCGCCTACAGATACGATATGCGTGCCGTTTTCGCTGTTGAAATCATCAAGATAAGGCGTATGCTGGAAGTAGTTTGCATCTACCTCGCCGCTTTCTACAACATTGTTGGGCTGAACGTAGTCTGTGAATTCAACTATTTTCAAAGTGATATCTTTTTCAGCAAGTATTTCCTTTGCAACTTCGAGTATCTCTGCATGGGGAGTCGGAGAAGCTGCAACGGAAACAGTCTGACCCTTAAGCGCATCATAATCAACGCTGGAATCGTAACCGTCAGTTAAATTTTCAACAACGGATACAACCGAGCCGTCGTATTGCGAGCTGATGAAATCAGCAACCTTTTGGCTTTCAAGCGCCGCTTTCAGCGCCTTTATGATATCGGAATTTTCATTGCCCTCTTTAACTGCGAGAATGTTGCCGTACTCGGACGACGAGCCTTCGAGCGCAAGCGCGTCTTTTGTGGGGTTGAGACCCGCTTCTATCGCATAATTTGAATTGATTACCGCAAAGTCAACGTCCTGTAAAACATTCGGAAGCTGCGCCGCCTCAACCTCTTTAAATTCGATATTGTTGGGATTGCTTTCAACGTCCAGCGGAGTCGCGGTAATGCCTGCTCCGTCTTTTAAAGTTATGTACCCAAGGTCTTCAAGCAGCAGCAAAGCACGGGCTTCATTGGTCGTATCGTTCGGTATCGCAATCGTATACGAAGTGGCGGTATCCGAGCCGCTGTTGCATGAGCTGAAGGAAACAGCAAGTGTAAACGCCAATACGGTTACTAATAATACAGAAATAAATTTTTTCATTTTAAATTCTCCTCAATTTATAAAGTAAGTTTTGAATTAACAGTTTGATTCGACAGCTTGCATCGTCACATTCGCCCAAATCTGAAATTGGCGCGAACTAATTGTTCAAAATAGTTTTTCATAATTATAACACCTTTTTCATAAAAAATAAAGCCGAAAGATCAAATTAATCTTCCGGTTTAAAACAAGCTTACAGTTAGGCAGTTATGCGGTACATCGATTTAAGCTCGTTCCGGAAAGCAGTTTTAATGAAAGCACATCAAAGCACATACGCATACACATACGCATACGCATTATTTTAATTTCATTTGCAAAAACAAACGCGCTTTTCATAAAAGCAGTCTCCTTTCACACAGCTTTGCCACAGGCAATCATAAGCCGAATTTAGCATGGATAAATGTTAGCACATATTTCCTATATTGTCAATAGGCAAAATAGGTTTTATGGATTTTTTAACACTGCTTCAAAAAATCCATAAATTAAAGAAATTTTTTGTTGAAAATAGTGCAATATAAGCAAAACAGCCGTGGAATAATCCACGGCTGTTTTCCGATTATTTATTTTTTCTTTGTGGCAACGCCTGTTTTGTTGGTCTTGTAAGTTTTTTTGCCGACTTTGATTTTCTTCTTGTTTTTCTGAACTACGCCTTTTTTGTCGACAATATAGGACTTTTTACCCACCTTTATCAGCTTGTAATTTTTAGCCTTTTGAACAACTCCGGATTTGTTTACTATATAGGACTTGTAGCCGACATTGACAAGCTTGTTCTTCGTACCTTTTTGCACAACGCCTGATTTATTGACGATATAGGATTTCGAACCGACTTTTACAAGCTTGTTCTTCGTGCCTTTTTGCACAACGCCCGATTTGTTTACGATGTAGGACTTTGAGCCTATCTTAACAACCTGCGTTTTTCCTGTCTTTACATATCCCTTTACTACCGCGTAGGTCTTGCCCAATACGGTAACGATTTTAGTTCCCGTAACCTTTTTGCCCGATTTGTAAAGCACTGTTTTGCCGTTTTCTGATGATGTGCCGTTAGTCGGCGTGGAAGCGCTGACACCGGGCATTTCGGTTATATCCGAAATGGTTGTGCCGGAGTCAGTCGGGTCGGTCGGGTCAGTCGGGTCGGTCGGGTCGGTCGGGTCGGTCGGGTCGGTCGGGT
>CAZHWR010000082.1:4150-4366 GCA_964536085.1 uncultured Oscillospiraceae bacterium | reverse complement strand
CACCTCCAACAAATCTCTGATATATTATCTCAGCATAATCAATATGGCGGGATTTCTTAAGAGACGGATTATGCTTTATGCGAACGGGATAGGACCCATAAGCAACGAGGTAAACCACAGCCGTATACAAAAGGCGCTGAACCGCGCTGACCTTATCACTCTGAGGGAACCGTCGTCACTGGAGGAACTAACGCGCTTCGGTGTTACCAAACCGAA
>CAZHWR010000082.1:0-4140 GCA_964536085.1 uncultured Oscillospiraceae bacterium | reverse complement strand
AAAATTATGGTCACGGCTGACCCCGCGTTCAGTCTGTTCCCCGCAGACGAGGTGGAGACGAGGGAGATTCTTGCGCGGGCGGGCGTTCCCGCGGGCGCCAAATATATGGCGGCGGCAATCCGACCGTGGAGGACGATGAACGCCGATTTTACCTCGCAGATAGCCGAGGCGGCAAAATATGCAAAGCAAACATACGGGCTGGAAACGGTGTTTCTGCTTATGCAGCCGACGCGCGATGAGAGGATAAGCCGCGAAACGGCAAAGATGACAGACGGCGCATATATCATAGATAAGAAAACGACGCCGGCGCAGATGCTTGGTATAGTGAACGGCGCTGAGCTTGTGCTCGGTATGAGACTGCACACGCTGATTTACGCAGCGAAGTGCGGTACGCCAGTAATTGGCATTGTGTACGACCCGAAGATTACAGCGATTATGGAATATATGGGGCAGAGGTACAGAGTCCCTGCGGAGGAGCCGAATCCGATTACGCTTTGTAGGTATATAGATGAGATAATGAACAATCGCGACAAGATAAAAGAACAGCTTGCCGAAGTATCCGAAAGGTTTGCGGATGAGGCTATGAAGAACGCAAGGCTTGCGCTCGAACTTATCGAAAGCGAACGTGAAGGATAATTCAAACCGGGGGATTTGATACAATGAACTTATTTTTATTTAAAAATGTGGCGGAGGATGAGATTATTTCAGCGCTACTGCGTTTTAAGGAGACGCGCGACGAGGCTGATTACTATGCGGCGGCGCGCGGACTTATCGGCTTCGCCAAGGGCAGACTGACAAACGGAAGCGTTATAGGGGAGTATATACTTCGCCTTATGCTGGAGTGCGATAACCTGCCTGATATTGCGAATTTAAGGAATTTTATGCGGCACGATATAAAGACAATATATGCGCAACTTCTGGCGTTTGATTGGGACGCGCTGTTTAAACAGTGCGGCTGTCTTCCGCTTTCCGATATAGAGCTTCCGAGGATACAGACGGGGCTTTCGGGCTATGTGCAGTCGATAGAGGGTATGCTTGCCTGTACTTCAAACGAGGCGCTCGGCGGCGCGGTGCTCGCGCATATCGAAAGCTTTGGCACGGGCGCGTCTGCGGCATACTCCGCGCTTAGATGGAGCGGCGGAGGTCTGAAAGGCATAATGCACCCCGACCCGATAACCTTTGATGACCTGACGGGGCTTGAACACCAAAAGAAGGTACTTATCGACAATACCGCGAGCTTCGTTATGGGAAAGCCCGCAAACGATGTGTTGCTCACGGGTAGCTCCGGTACAGGGAAGTCATCCTGCGTCAAAGCTTGCCTAAATATGTTTAAAAACAGCGGTCTCCGTCTTATTGAGCTTAGTAAGGAGGATATTTCTCAGCTTTCAGCGGTTTTTGCCGGCATAAAAAATGACGCGCTTAAATATATTGTTTTTATAGACGACTTGTCATTTGAGCAGGGTGATATGAGCTACAAGATTTTAAATTCCGCGCTTGACGGACAGACGGAAGCGAGAGGAAATAATATTCTGATTTATGCGACCTCAAATCGCAGGGGGCTTATAAAGGAAACGTGGGCTGACCGTGAAGGCTATGCGAGCGATGAGGTTCACCGTAGCGAGGGGATCGCGGAGCGCAAGTCTCTCTCTGCGAGGTTCGGCATAAATCTGAGTTTTTTGACTCCGACTCAGTCCGAGTACCTTACGATTGTCGAAAATATGCTTAAGGTGCGCGGAATGGAGATGACCGAAGAGCTTCGTGCAGAGGCGCTCAAGTGGCAGATAAACTACAACGGTTTTTCCGGCAGAACCGCGAAGCAGTTTGTTGCGGGTCTGATGGGAAAAGCGTAAATTACGTTAAGATTTGACAAAAAATATTATTTAATGATAAAAACATTGGTTTTGGATAAATTTTTTGTCGTAAGGTATTGCTTTTTATTTGATTTTGTGAGATAATATAAGTAATAATTAATGTTGTGAGTTTGCTTTGATATTGATTGAATATGAAGCGGAAAATTTTAACGGGAGTGGAGTTTATCATGCAAGTTGCGGGGACGGAGACGAAACAGAAAAAGGTGCTTTCATCACCGCACGATGAAGAAGTCGGCAAGCCGCATAAAAGCAAAAAAGGTTTGATTATTTTTGCGATAGTTATTCTCGCAATTGCATTTATTATGTTAGGATTTACATTATATGTTAGGATGTATGATAAGGTTTTTCCAAATACTTATGTTGGGAATATAAGTATAGGCGGAATGACCGAGCAGGAGGTAATGGAGGCGATTACGCCGGTCTATTCTGAGGCAAAATTTGATGACGCCGTACTCAAGCTAAGTTGCCACGACCAAATTGAGGAAGTTAAAATAAGTGATTTGGAACCGAAATTTGACAATGTAGCCCTTACGGAAAAGGCGTTTTCCTTGGGCAGAGAAGGCGAGGATCTTGCAGATGCGATAAATTTTATTATGCGCATTGCAAAAAAAACGGAGTTAAAGCCTGAACTCAGCTATAATCAGGTTGCGCTTGAGGAAGCATTTGACAGAGTGACAGACGGGTATGAGACAGAGCCTGTGGGATACACATTTACAATAGGCGATAACGATGTTACAATTTTTGCACCGGCAAAGGGCGTTAGAGCAAACCGCACAGAGGCGGTTGAGCAGGTAGAAAAACAGCTTTGTTCCATGAACGTTACCTCACTTGACTTAAATCCTGTTGAGGTTGAACCGGAACCGCTTAACTTCGACGAGTTTTACGCGTGGCTTACCTCGGACGCACAGGACGCCTATTACGAAAAGATTGACGGTAAGATAACCGTTTGCGGCTCAAAGAAAAAGTGCGAGGTTGACAGAGATTCGGTAAAAACCGCTATTGACACACTTGCAACTACAGGAGAAAGCAAAATTAAAATTCCCGCTGTAACGTCGGAGCCTGAAAATACAGCGAAAAAGCTGACTGAAACACTCTATAAAGACGTTCTCGGCAGCTACAGCACCAACTTTGGCGGAAGCTCTGATTCGCGTGCTAACAATGTCAGACTTGCATCGTCAAGAATTAACGGAACCGAGCTTATGCCGGATGAGGAATTTTCATATGACAAGAAAATTTTACCAAGAAATTCGTCAAACGGTTATAAGCCCGCGCCTGTATATGAGGATAATGAGGTGACGGTGGGATGGGGAGGAGGCATTTGCCAAACCTCTTCAACATTGTACGCGTCCGCGCTTTATGCAAATCTTGAAATTTTAGAGAGGCATAATCATTCGCTGTCAGTCGGCTATCTTCCGCCGGGACTGGACGCAACGATTGCGGAGGGCGTGTTGGATTTAAGATTTAGGAATAGCACGGGCTATCCGATCAAGATTGTATCGACTGCGGATGGCGGAATTGTGTCGATAAAGATTTACGGGTACAATCCAGAAAATATATCGGTCGATATAGAGAGAAGTTATAGCGGCGGCATTTACTATGTGACCCGCGTAGTAAAGAAAGACGGCGTAGAAATAAAACGTGAAAAAATGGGTTCAAGTAGCTATGGCAAGCATCCGGAATAATTGGCGGCAACAAGGCTGAAAATTAAATATCGGTAATACTTCGGGGATCGGTGAAATTCCGTACCGGCGGTCAAAGCCCGCGAGCAGCAGAGCTGCAGATTTGGTGTAATTCCAAAGCCGACAGTTACAGTCAGGATGAAAGAAGTGTGTGCAGGTCGTATTGTCTTGCATATTCGTTGTGAATAAAGCCCCCGATTCGGGGGTTTTTATTTTACACAAATTTTAAGGAGGTTTTCTTAATGGAAAACACAAAACACAAAATTGAAAATTCAAATGCAAAGGTACATAAAAAACTGACCGCGCGGACGCTTGTCTGCGTAGCAGTTGCGGCGGCAATTTCGTTCGTGCTTATGCGGCTTGCTTTCAGTCTTCCTATAGCGCCGAGCTTTGTTAAACTTGATTTGTCCGATGTGCCCGCGCTGGTAATGAGCTTCAGCATAGGACCTTTTGCGGGCGCGATAACGGAGATTGTCAAAAACCTGCTCAATCTGTTTGTCACAAGCACGGGCGGCGTAGGTGAGCTGTCAAACTGTCTGCTCGGCTGTCTGTTTGTGGTTCCCGCAGGATTTTTCTATAAGTATCACAAG
>CAZHWR010000081.1:0-4399 GCA_964536085.1 uncultured Oscillospiraceae bacterium | reverse complement strand
GAGAATGTTGAAAAACTCAAGGAGGTTCTTTTATGGGTTTGGGTGAAAACGAACTTTTCAGAATTGAAAAAGCCGAGCAAATCGCTCCTTCGGATATGCCGTTATCTCATGTCCATAATTATTATGAAATATATTATCTTTTGTCGGGAAGCCGAAGGTATTTTATAAACAGAACCATATATAATGTTTCTGCCGGAGATGTCGTTTTCGTCAGCAAAGGAGATTTGCATATGACCTCGGCTCTTACGTCAAACCATCATCACGAAAGGATTTTAATTACATTTTCATCGGAGTTTTTAAATATTCCGGATTCGGGAATAAAAAAAGAGGAGTTTTTGAAATGCTTTTCCTCTCAGAAGCTGCAAATCGCGCCGCCGCAAAGGTATGCGTTTGAAAATTTGCTCAACAAAGCGCTTTCGGAATTCAATAAAAATGATGAATTTTCATATTTTCTTGCAAAAAACTGCGTATTTGAGATACTCGCTTTTCTTAACAGGTATTCAAAAATGAAAGTAACGCCTTCCGATGATGTGCCGGTTCATGAAAAGAAAATGCAGAATATCTGTAAATATATATGTGATAACTACAGTCAGCCTATAACGCTCAACGAGGTTGCCAAAATGGCATATATGAATCCCACATATTTTTCGAGAAAATTCAAAAAAGTTACCGGACTGGGCTTTAACGAATACTTAAACAACGTAAGAATTAAAGCCGCAAGCGCAATGCTTACCGAAACAAAGTATTCGGTAACCGAGATTGCGTACCTTTGCGGCTATAAGGACAGCAACTATTTCGGAGATGTTTTCAAAAAAATAAAAGGTATATCGCCGAGCAAATATCGAAAGATAAACTCGTCGATATAGGTTTTTCAGACAAGTTTAAATCGGAGCAACGCACAGCTTTGCTTGCTCAAATCAGAGCTTATGGCAGACTGCAACCGACTATTCGGAGTTTCGGCGGGAGATTACGGCTCTCCGCCGAAAACTCAAGGCGTAACCCGCATCATACAGAGCCTCCGCAAACACTTTTTATTATTCTATTATTCCTCCGCCAATCACCGTATCGCCGTCAGGTTCGTAAAATACAACTGCCTGACCCGGGGTTATTGCTCTCTGGGGTTTGTCAAAAACCACCTTTGCGCGCTCATTATCAAGCAAGTAAACAGACGCGTCCGCTTCTTTGGCGGCATAACGCACCTTCGCCGTAACACGCAGTTTCCCGTCGAAGCTGTCGAACGGAATTAAGTTAACACTGTGAGCGACAAGAGTATCGGAAAATTCAAAGCCGCTTTTTCCCAATGTTACATCTCCCGTTTCGGAATTGATTTTAGTCACAAACATAGGCTCGCCCAAAGCAACTCCGAGCCCTTTCCGCTGCCCTATGGTATAATTCGCAATTCCTTTATGGCGGGCGATAACATTTCCGGCCGTATCGACAAAACAGCCCTGTTTTCCCAAGCCTCCCGTTTTTCTTTTGATAAATCCCGCATAATCATTATCCGGAACAAAGCATATTTCCTGACTGTCGGGCTTGTCCGCGGTAGGCAACTTATACTTCTTGGCGAGCTGCCTGACTTGCGTTTTGTCCAACTCACCTATCGGCATAAGAACTTTGGAAAGCTGTTTCTGATTAAGAGAATACAGCGCATATGTCTGGTCTTTGCCTGCGGATACAGATTTTTTCAAAACCCATCGTCCGTATTTTTCGGAAAATTCCACTTTCGCGTAATGCCCTGTTGCAATATAATCCGCGCCTATAGCCTCGGCTCTGTTCAAAAGTGCGCCGAACTTAACAAAATGATTGCAGGCAATACACGGGTTGGGAGTTTCGGCATTTATGTAGGAATTCACAAAGTAGTCTATAACGTACTTTTCAAACTCCGCTCTAAAGTCAAAAACATAATACGGAATGTCAAGGGCAAAAGCAACGCGTCTTGCATCTTCAACCGCAGACAGTGAGCAGCAGGCGGATTCATAAAACCCGCTTTGTCTTTCTTCGCCGTCCCAAAGACGCATGGTAATGCCTATAACTTCATAGCCCTGCTGCTTTAGCAAAAGCGCCGCAACACTGCTGTCGACCCCGCCCGACATTCCGACAACAACTTTTTTCATTTATTCGGCTTCTCCGTCGTTATGACAGTCGCAACAGCCCTCGCACTTGAGCAAGTCCTTCGGCGGTTCGATGCCTCTTTTGGTATAATAATCCGAAAGCGTTGCATGAATAGCCTCCTGCGCGAGGTTAGAACAGTGCATTTTAATCGGCGGAAGTCCGTCAAGAGCCTCGGCAACGGCAAGATTTGTTACTTTTAGCGCTTCGTCTATTGTCTTGCCTTTAATCATCTCGGTTGCCATACTGCTGGTAGCGATGGCGGCGCCGCAACCGAACGTCTTGAATTTAACGTCCTCAATAACACCGGTTTCGTCATTGATTTTCATATACATCTTCATAATATCGCCGCATTTCGGATTTCCCACCTGACCTACTCCGCTGGCGTTTTCAATCTCTCCGACATTTCTCGGATTTGTGAAATGTTCCATAACCTTTTCGCTGTAAAGCATCATATTGTCCCCCTTATTTATTTTTCTTTACAAATTCCTCATACAGCGGAGACATTGAGCGCAAACGCTCGACAATCCCCGCAAGCGTGTCAACTATATAATCTACATCCTCCATCGTGTTTTCTTCACCGAATGTAACACGCAGCGAACCGTGGGCTTCCTCGTGCTTTAATCCTATCGCAAGCAAAACATGTGACGGGTCAAGCGAGCCCGAGGTGCAGGCGCTTCCGCTTGACGCCGAAATCCCCTTCATATCAAGGCTCAAAAGCATACCCTCGCCTTCAATAAACTGGAACGATATATTGGCGTTTGATGCAAGCCTTTCGGTCGGATGACCGTTAAGACGGGAATACGGTATCTTATCCAAAACCTTGTCAATATATGAATCACGCAGTGCGGTAAGTTTTTTGGTCTTTTCATCAATATTTGATACGGCAATTTCAATTGCTTCACCCATTCCGACTATAGCCGGAGTATTCTCCGTGCCCGCGCGTCTGTTGCTTCCCTGTGCGCCGCCGTTCATAAAAGTGCCGATTTTGGTTCCCTTGCGAATGTAAAGCGCTCCTATTCCCTTGGGACCTCCGAACTTATGTGCGCTCAACGACAAAAGATCGACTCCGAGCTTCTGAACATTGATAGGAATAAGTCCGAGCGCCTGAACCGCATCGGTGTGAAATATGACTTTTGCCTCCTTCGCGATTTTACCTATTTCCTCAATCGGCATTACGGTGCCGATTTCGTTGTTGGCATACATAATACTGATTAAAACGGTTTTGTCCGTTATAGCCGCTTTAACATCGCGCGCGGACACTCTGCCGAATTCATCAACGGGCAAATAAGTAACTTCAAAACCTTCCTTTTCAAGACTTTTGCAGGTATGAAGCACAGCGTGATGTTCAACGCTTGATGTAATTATATGATTGCCCTTTGCCCTGTTTGCATACGCAACGCCGCGTACAGCCCAGTTATCGGCTTCGGTTCCGCCGCCCGTAAAATATATCTCGCCGGTACTTGCGCCAAGCGCCTTGGCAACCTTTTCCCTTGCGCCTTCAATTGCTTTTTTCGCTTCTCGCCCCTCCGAATATATGCTTGACGCGTTCCCGAAATTTTCGGTAAAATACGGAAGCATTTTTTCAAGCACCTGCGGAATAACGGGCGTGGTAGCCGCATGATCCACATCAATTCTTTTATGCATTGTAATCATTCCTTTCATAATGATGTCTTAATTATTATCTGCACGGTAAATTATGTTATACCTCTCTGAAGCGTTTAATCTGCGCTACGGCAAGCGAATCACATCGCTCGTTCTCGGGATGTCCGTTGTGCCCTTTGACCCAGTGAAACGTGGCTCTGTGAATTTCAAGAAGTGATAAAAGACGCTGCCACAGTTCGGGGTTGAGAGCTTTTTCTTTTTTGTTTCGCATCCACCCGTTGGCACGCCATTTCTTTGCCCAGCCCAGATTTATCGCATCCACAACATATTTGGAATCACTGTAAATATCTACCGCGCACGGTTCCTTCAGCGCAAGCAATCCTTCGATTACAGCAGTGATTTCCATACGATTGTTTGTAGTTTTCGCTTCGCCGCCCGACATCTCGCGCTCATGTCCTTTATATTTCAGAATCAGTCCCCAGCCGCCCGGTCCCGGGTTCCCGCTGCAAGCGCCGTCCGTATAAAGTTCAACTCTTTTCTGTTCCATATCTTGTCTCCGATAACTTCTTTGCGCCTATCCGTTGCATTAAATCTTTGCGAATATTATATTATACTATTGTATTTTCGGATTGTCAACTTTTTTATGTGATTCTTTTAAACATTTTTTCAAAATCGGTTTTAGTCA
>CAZHWR010000080.1:0-4400 GCA_964536085.1 uncultured Oscillospiraceae bacterium | reverse complement strand
AGTTTGTCGCTGTTATGCGGCTTTCTGCTGGTATCTCCTTGTTACATTCCCATCAATAAACGGGTGAATACCCTCAAACTCAAGATGAAAGCGCGCGATACGTTCAATGATATGCATCGTCTGTTCACGCTCTTTATTAAGCTCAAGAAGCTCAATAATTTTCGGTTCAATCATATATGGTTGAACCGGCACGGTGTAAGCCCCCATAATACGCACGGGAATAGTACGATAAACGCCCTTGTCCTGCGGTCTGTCCATTAAAACGAGAGCGTGTATATTTTTGATAACGCTTTCTGTAATATCCGTTTTCTTTGCTGCAATATCTTCCACATACATAAATGCGTCTCGGTGACCGACAGCTTCAAGATGATCTTTCATCGGCTTTTGGTCAATGGTCATTCCCTCAAGAACCATAGCCGTTTCTTTCAGCGTAAGAGTGTTGCCCTCTATAGCGTTGGAGTTATAGGTAAACTCTATCATAAATTCCCCGCGCATACGCTCGACCTCGCCTTCGGTCAAAGGGCGCATTAGGTCAAGCCGCTCTTTTTTTTCATCAATAACGGTAAGCATACTTGCGCGCGCCGTGCGACCGTCCGCAGGCTTATTCGCATTTTCGGGAATCATGTAAAGCTTTCCGCGCCTCACTGTGCCGGGAATTTTGCCCTCGGAGCAAAGAACACGGACGCGGCGGGGGGAAATACCCCATTTTTCTGCTGCTTCCGATACTTTAATATAATTCATGACTGGCTTTCCTCCGCAATAATTTGTTCGGTATAATTATAGCACATTTTGGGAACAATACAAGCGGATTTAATCAATTATAGACGATATATTATTCCCAAACCGTTTAAAAAAAGTTTATAACACTAATCTTTCTTTAATCTTCGCTGCATACAATTAAAGCGTAATAAGGGCTGATTAGCTCCAAAAGAAAGAAGGCAATCAATATGAACAAAATACAGGCATTATTTTCAACCCCGAAAAAAACCGTAATAACTATAATAAGCGCAGTCGCAATAGTCGCAGTGCTGTGCGTTTTCTCCGTGTTTGCCTCCGGCGCTATAGCACAAATCCAATCGATCGGCAAAACCGCCGCCGAATACAAAGCGCTTGCCGACGCGGGTATCAAAGAGGACGACGCGGTATTTTCCACTACCGAGTTTAAGCGTGAAAACGGTCAATACGTTTACGAGGTCGAATTCACCTCCGGATCTTGCGAATATGAATATGTTATCGGCGCAAAAAACGGCGCGGTAATTTCGGCGAATGTCGAGGATATCAGCCGCACATACCAAGTCTCGGCGGAAACGCAAGCGCAAGCCGACGGCACTGAATCATCCGTCATGCAGGATTCGGGAGAAGCCCAAAGCACTCAATCTGACGGGCAAGCAGAATATATCAAGCTGAGCGCCGCGAAGAAAAAAGCGCTTTCAGATGCAGACGTTAAATCCTCCGCCGCCACATTCACCAAGGCAAAGCTCGATTACGATGACGGCGTTGCAGTTTATGATATCGAGTTTTACACAAGCTCTTATGAGTACGATTATGAAATAAACGCCAAAAGCGGCGCAATCATTGAAAAAAACACCGAATCGTTAACCCGAAAAAAGAATAAGACAAATACTGTGAGCAAATCTTCCGAAAGTACAGCAACTGCGAGCCAAAGCAGCTCCGGCTACATCGGAATCAGCTCCGCGAAGAAAAAAGCGCTTTCCGACGCAGGCGTCAAATCCTCCGCCGCCACATTCACCAAGGCAAAGCTTGATTACGACGACGGCGTTGCGGTTTACGATATCGAATTTTACACAAGCTCTTACGAATACGATTATGAAATAAACGCCAAAAACGGAAAAATCGTTGACAAAAGTGCTGAAAAAATCAAATCGAGCGGCAGCGGTTCAGGCAGTAAAAGCAAATCGTATATCGGTGTAGACAAAGCAAAATTAATCGCTTTAGAGCACGCAGGTCTTGCCGCTTCTTCAAATGTGAACTTTAAAAAGGCAAAGCTCGAAAAAGACGACGGTATCACAGCGTATGAAATCGAATTTATCTGTTCGGGAATAGAATACGAATACACTATCGAAGCATACACCGGCAAAATTCTCGAATACGACTCCGAATACGACGACTAATGAAAACCACGGCAAAATCAACTGTGCCGAATATTAAAAACAGCAAACCCCTCCTGCGCAGATTGTAATTCGCGCAGGAGGGGTTTATACTGCCTGAATTATTGATACGCACTACGCGAAACTCATTCAGGCTTACACTCACTTCCCAGCTTGTTCATAACTTCTTTTACCTTTTCAAGCTGTTCTTCGGTCAAGTCTGCCTGACCGTTATCACATCTCGCAAATCCCTGCGTCAGGTTCAAACTATATCCGTCGCCAAATTCAGTATCGACTCCGTATTCGGTTTCGCAGTCGCATACCTTGTCCTTATCGTATTCCATGTTTATCAAAATATCCGTAAGAGTTACCGAGTCATCGTAACAAAATGAGTATTTCTTCCCATTACAATAGACCGTAGTAAGAGTGTTTCCGCAGTATCCGCTTATAGGCTCAGAAACCGTGTTTGGTTCAACTGCAAGTTGATGTGTATGACCAAGCCCGCTTGACGACGCAGCATTTATCTGAGCGCCGGCAGTATTACTCTCTCCGGTTCCCACATTAGCTCCGCAGGATGAAAAAACGCACGCTGCCGTTACCGACAATGCCAAAATTAAAGCACCTTTTTTCATGATTATCCTCCTTATCGGATGAAGTTTATTCCGTTTTCATTATATATAACCATTCCAACTGATTTTTTGGGACATTATTACGGTTTATTTGAATCATGTTGCTATAATCGCTGTTTTAGTATATAATTTTGCTTGTTGATAAAAATTCTCGGAGGGAATAAACAAATGGACATAAATATAAAGGAACTGACTGAAAATGAACTATTCGGAGCTATCGAGATATGGAACTCGGTTGTTGAAGACGGAACTGCATTTCCGCAAACAGAGTTGTTGACCGACCAAACAGGTCGTGAATTTTTTGCAAATCAATCATTTACAGGCGTTGCGGTTGATGTTCATACAGATGAGATTGTAGGAATGTATATACTGCACCCAAACAATATCGGTCGTTGCGGGCATATATGCAACGCAAGCTACGCCGTTAAAAAAAACAGGCGCGGCGAGCATATCGGCGAGCTTTTAGTAAGTCATTGCATAAATACGGGAAAAGAGCTTGGATTCAAAATCCTGCAATTCAACGCCGTAGTCAAAAGCAACCACAGCGCATTAGCGCTTTATAAAAAGCTCGGCTTTACACAACTCGGAGTCATACCAAACGGATTTTTTATGAAAAACGGCAGTTATGAGAACATTATACCTCATTATATTGAGCTATAACTGTTTGTTTATCACCTTGTAAATACCGTAAGAATATAATAATACCAAAGCTTATAACAATTTCAATCAAGGGCGTGGTATTATGAAACAATTGTGTGTATTTAATAACTCTACAGAAGAATACTTAAAAGAATACTACAGAATTCTAAACACTATGATTTTCGGTATGACTCAGGCAAAACTTACAAACAGTATTTCACACAACTTTATAGACCAAATGATTCCACATCACAAAGCGGCTATAGAAATGTCGGAAAACATATTGAAATATACCGCTAATCCTACGCTCCGTGAAATAGCGTCAAACATAATAACTGAACAGACAAAAAGCATTAACAACATGCTCCAAATCAAGCAAGAATGTTCCGCGCTGACCAATACGCAGCAGGATCTACACCAGTATCAGCGCAACACAAACAAAATCCTGCAAACGATGTTTTCTCATATGAAAAACGCGCGCGCCACGAACAATATCAGCTGCAACTTTATGCGGGAAATGATACCGCACCACCGCGGCGCCGTGGAAATGTCAACAAACGCGCTTATGTTTGACATCTGCTCTGAATTAGTTCCGATTTTGCAGGCAATCATAAAATTACAAAAGGAAGGAATACGGCAGATGCAGCAATTATCAAAGGAAATCAGATGCTGACATAATTATTGTATATAATAAGAAGCCGATAGAAATAATCATTTAATTTATTCCTATCGGCTTCTATATATACACCATTCGGGCGTTAATTTACCCAGTGTGACAATAATCATATTAAAAAACAAGAGATAAAAGACACGCACAAACAAGCTAAGCGGGCACAGCTTAACAATACGCTTGTTTGTTGCTGAAATCTTTTATCTCTTACTGTCAGGCGTGAATAAACCGCCTTTTGGTGGGCCTTCGGGGACTCGAACCCTGGACCGTCCGGTTATGAGCCGGATGCTCTAACCAACTGAGCTAAAGGCCCTTAAACGAAAAAGGATTTTTAAATCAAAAACCCTTTTTCGC
>CAZHWR010000079.1:0-4666 GCA_964536085.1 uncultured Oscillospiraceae bacterium | reverse complement strand
AAGCTGTATCAGGTACATAATGAGCCCGCAAAAAACAAACGAAGAAATGATAGGCGGCAAAGATACGGATATAAGAAACATCGCGCTTGACTTTGAAAGCGTAAAAAGCGAACATCACAAAAACGGGGGCAGACTTGCGACGCATTTTGAACTGTCCTTCTCCCCTGCCGAAAACGTATCGTGGAAAACCGCAAAGGCTGCCGCCGAAGAAGTATTGAAGCTTGACGAATTTAAGGATTTTCAAGTTATCTACGGAGTACATACGGATAAAAAACACACTCATATACATTTTCTTATAAATGCAGTGGGCGAAAACGGTAAAAAATGGCACCAAAGCAAAAAAGACTTATTTGATCTGAAAAACAACATAAGCAAAAACGTGTGCGAAAAGCTGGGGTTAGAACCCGTGCTTACGGACGGAGAAGCTCATCAAAAAGAAAACACGGGCAAATATTACGCCAAAAAATTCGGACGAAGCTATCGCTTTGAGACAAAGCTTGCTGTTGAAAATATTATGAAACGCGCAAATTCCAAAAGTGAATTTATTCGGGCAATGGAAAGTCTCGGATATAAGGTTGACTGGAACGACAGACAAAAGTATATACGTTTTATTACTCCGGAAGGAAAAATCGTGAGAAACAAAATTTTTGACAAAAATCAACCCGACCGCTTCTCAAAGGAAGCAATCGAAAAACAGTTTTCCGAAAACAACAGTGAATCATGGCGGCTGAAACGGTTCATCGAGGTAATCAATATGTCGCCCGACAAACCCTATCCCCTGACAAATCTCATTCCCGAATTAAAGGAAACACGGTTGACGCTGTATCATGTCGCAAAGCGTTCACGTTCAATGAAGACTTTTATCGCCGGCATGAAAAATCTTGATTACGATATAGAGTTCAGCGACAAGTATCCCGATATGCTGATTACCGCGCCGAGCGGCAGAAAGCTTTCGACGGATATGCTTTACGATTCCGAAAAATTTACCCGCGACGCTTTGCGGGATCAATTTAACATCAATGCGGCACAGGCGGATCTTAATCTGTTTATCGGGCTGGTACAGCTTGCCCGTGAGGGTTCGCGCAATTCATATCCTGTTTCAAATGCGACCGACAATGCGCATACACAATCAATGGAAGGAAACGCCTTAAAAGAATATCTGCACAGAGCCGACCGCACCGCCGCAAGATTTAACAAAAATTTGATAAGCAGCGGATATGAGGAAAACGAAAGGTAAAACATTGTATACAATAACACACAAATATTTAAAAGGAGGTAAATATGCCCTTTGCGGCATAAGAACACAATATGATTTTAATTATTATGATTTTTGCTATTGCGGTTTTTATACTTGCTCAATGCATCCGTATCGTTCCGCAAGCAAACGAATGGGTTGTGGAGGTTTTGGGGCAGTACAACGCGACATGGGAAGCGGGCTTACATTTCAAGCTTCCGCTCATCGCGCGCATCGTAAAAAAAGTCTCAATAAAAGAACAGGTAGCCGACTTTGAGCCGCAGCCCGTCATTACATCGGACAATGTCACCATGATGGTTGACAGCGTTGTATTCTTTAGGGTATTTGACGCCAAACTCTTTACCTACGGTGTTGAGTGTCCCATCGGCGCGCTGGAAAATCTTGCTGCGACAACACTGCGCAACATAATCGGATCCATGACGCTTGACGAAACCTTGACAAGCCGCGACGCCATCAACGGACAGATAACTCAAATACTGGACGTCGCCACAGATCAGTGGGGCTTAAAGGTAAACCGCGTCGAGGTCAAAAACATTCAGCCGCCCAGCTCTATCCGCGAAGCAATGGAAAAACAAATGAGAGCGGAACGTGAGAAACGTGAAAAGATTCTCGTCGCGGAAGGAGAAAAACAGTCAGCAATCACTCTGGCAGAGGGCGAAAAGGAAGCCGCCGTACTGAGAGCGGAAGCCGTGCGCGAGAGAACGATGATAGAAGCCAAAGGACAAGCCGAAGCCCTCCTTGCGGTTCAGGGAGCAAAGGCACGGGCTATCGAGCTTATAAACAAAGCTGCGCCGTCCGCGCAATATATGCAGTTAGAACAATTTAAGGCGGCTGTCGATATGGCAAACGGTCAGGCTACAAAGATCATTGTTCCAAGCGATATAGCATCCGCGACAAGCAGCATGATACAGTTGTTTGAGGTTGCAAAGCCTCTACTCGGCGCGGACAAACAGCCGCTTGAAAATCAGTCGGAAAACATATCTTCTGAGCAGCAAGAATCGGTTGAAGAGCAATAAAAAAAGACGGGAGGAAACGATAAAAAACAATCAACAACAGTTTCGGAGGTAGAAAAATTGGTAACAGAAAACAACGTCATATCATTAGTCGGAACTGTGACGGACGGACCCGATTACAGCCACAACGCGAGGAATGAAAATTTTTACAAAATATTTGTAAGCACCCCGCGTTTAAGCGGGACGAATGATATATTACCCGTCACAATTTCCGAAAAGCTTACGACGGAATGGCTTTGCAAGGGAGCTAAAGTCAAAATCACGGGACAGCTCCGATCGTACAACAAAAAAACCGAAAGCGGTTATCATTTGATTTTGACGGTATTTGTCAAGGAAATCGCGCTTGCGGAAGACAAAGAGGTTGAAAGCGCCAACGAAATATATCTTAACGGTTACATCTGTAAGCCGTGTCTTTACCGCAAAACACCGTCGGGCAGAGAAATAACGGATCTTTTTATAGCGGTAAATCGCGCGTTTAATCGCTCGGACTATATCCCCGCCATAGCGTGGGGACGCAACGCCGTCCTTGCCGCAAGGCTCAAGATAGGTGCAAACATACAGATATGGGGCAGGCTTCAATCAAGAGAATATGTCAAGCATATAAGCGATACCGAAGGCGAACCAAGAACGGTCTATGAGGTATCAATCGTCAGGATGGACGAGATATTTTCTCAAGACGCGCCGTCAGAATAGTTTGGCGGCGTTTTCTTGATTGCGGAAGAAATACACAGAAAGAGGTGATTATATGAAAACGGGAATAATAATATTGCTGCTCAGTTTATGCGTTATCGCGGCGGTAATTGTGTATATAATGCTGATTTGCTGCGGACGCGCCGAGAAAATGGCGGAAAATAGCTTAAAGAAACAAGACAGCGAGGTGCAAAACAATGACAGCGTTGGCGGCGGCTGCTGAACAAATAGGGAAACGATTGCTTAAAGCTATCGCCGTGCGAGCGGCGAAAGATGAGGAATCAAGACAAACCCTGCTTGCGATTATTCTCATACCGGTGGTGTTCGTAATGCTTATCGCGGGTTTCATCGTTTACATTTTGCAGCATCCTTTGGAGGCGCTGATGGATATGGCGTTTACCGATACGGAAAAATCATGGATTACAACCTTTTGGAACGCCGGTACATCAAACGAGGAAACAACCGAAAGCTGGGGAATCGTAACATCGGGTGAGCCCGAAGAAAATGAAAACGCAACATATTCCCTAAACTTCTATAATACCAAGCAAACAGATCTGTACATAAACAGAAACAGCCCATTTGCGGAGCATAAAATAACAAGCAAAACGGGAGCGAGAAATACGGGTATCGCCGGCGCAAGCACAAATCACGCGGGAGTAGATAGAAGTATGGATGAAGGAACGAAGATAAAGCTTCCCATAGATGTCACATATGTGTCATCGGGCAGCAACAATAGCCGCGGTAAATGGATAAAGCTCAAAGATGAAAACGGGTACATACTCCAATATCAGCATCTTAGCAAATACGGCGGAAGCTGGCGAAACGGGGACGCTATCGAAGCGGGTACCGTGATATGCTACAGCGGCCATACGGGCGTAGGAGCAGGTTATCACCTGCACGAAGAATATTACACTCCTGACGGAAAGACAAACATATCGGAAGCATACTGGGCAAGATTTTCACCCATAAGCTGAAAGGAACGAATAAATACAATGATAGCACACATATATTGCGGAAACGGTTTTGACACCCTCCCATACATCATGGCTTGCCGAAACAGGGGCGTCGAACTGCTTGAAAAACACGACAATCTAAAAAACCTGACGCTTAATCTGCGCAATCTCAATCATGTGGGCATGATAATAATTGACTATATGTCAACGGAGTGCAGTCAGGACGGCATACTGTCGCTCATAAGGCTTTTTGCGGGCGGAAAGGTTGTCGTTACAACAAATGAAGATACTCCGACGGAGGTTATCGACGGTCTGCGCGGCAGCGGTTTCACAAACATAATTACTCCCAGCGTGGATCCCGAAGAAGCGTTAGGCAAAATAATCGACGGGGACTACAGTCCTCCTGCGCAGGATGCGGCGGCTCCGCAAACAAACACGGCAAAACCGAAACGCGGCAAAAAAACCGAAAAGGACAAGCCGGAAAAAGTTAAGACCGAAAAAGCCAAGCCCGAAAAACCGAGACAGCCTGCGCCAGAGCCTACGACACAGCCCGAAGAACCAAGGGCATATTCGGGCAAACGGTTGCGTATAGCCTTTGCGGGCGCGACGCACGGCTGCGGAACAACTCATCACGCCTTGGCGTTGGCGGTCTATTTACGCGGGAAAGGACTAAACTCCTGTTATGCACAACCCGCCTCAACAGATACGGCGGACAGCTACGGCATATGGACGGATATATACAAAGAAGCGAAAAA
>CAZHWR010000078.1:0-4873 GCA_964536085.1 uncultured Oscillospiraceae bacterium | reverse complement strand
CGGCATTGGCAATGTGCAGAGCCGCGGCGGAATTGATACGACCGCATCCCTCTTAGCGCCTTTTTCGCCCTGCAAAATTCTCTTTGTTATCTCGGCGTTTTCCTTCGGCGTTCCGCCCACCAGTTCATCCTTTGAGCAGCGGTTGAGCCCGCATTTCTCCGGGAACAGCTCATAAGTCGTATATTCGCCGCCGCGCAATTCGCAAACGCTCGTCGGCGCGCTTAATGAAATTTCGTCAAGACCGTCCTGACCGTATACCACCATAGCATTTTTAACTCCCAGATTTGATAAAACATTCGCCATAGGCTCCAAAAGCGATTCGTCGTAAACGCCGAGCAGCTGCATATTTGCGCCGGCGGGATTGGTAAGCGGTCCTAATATATTGAAAATAGTTCTTATGCCGAGCTCTTTTCTGATCGGCGCCACATATTTCATCGCGGTGTGATATCTCTGCGCGAACATGAAGCAGAGCCCTATTTCATCCAGCAATTTTTTGTTTTGCTCGGGCGACACGCTTATATTAACACCCAGCGCCTCTAAAACGTCCGCTGCTCCGCATTTGCTCGAAGCGGCGCGGTTTCCGTGCTTTGCAACGGGCACTCCCGCCGCGGAAACAACCAGCGCGGACGTTGTGGAAATATTGAACGAGTTGGATTTATCCCCGCCCGTTCCGACTATCTCCAAAACGTCCTTATCATTTTGAAGCGGAACAGCATGGCTTCTCATTCCCTGAGCGGAGCCGGTTATCTCCTCAATTGTTTCACCTTTGACCGCCAAAGCTGTCAGATACGCAGAAATCTGTATCTGCGAGGCTTTACCGCTCATTATTTCATCCATAACCGCCTGCGCGGTTTCAAACGATAAATCATCTTTAAGCGCAACCCGTGCTATAGCCTGTTCAATCATAATTATTACCTTACCTTTCCGTATACTGTTAATGTTTTATTTATTAAAATTTCCCGAAAGAAAATTTGCGAGTATTTTTTTCCCGCTCGGCGTTAAAATTGACTCGGGATGAAATTGCACGCCGAATACCGGATGCTCTTTGTGCTCCACCGCCATAATCTCTCCGTCCTTTGTTTTGGCGGTTACTTTAAGTGCTTCGGGAATTGTTCCGTTCACAGCGATAAGCGAGTGATACCTGGCAACGGTTATCTCCGGCTCAAGCCCTTTAAAAATCACGCTTTCGGTATTTATATCAGCTATCGACTGCTTTCCGTGCATAAGCGTTTTAGCGTAGGACACCTCGGCGCCGTATGCTTTGCATATCGCCTGATGTCCGAGGCACACACCTAAAATAGGTATCTTATCACCGAGCGACTTGACGCAGTCGATACAAATTCCCGCATCCTCCGGCTTTCCGGGTCCCGGTGAAAGAATTATCCGCTCAGGAGCAAGCTTTCTTATTTGTTCGACTGTAAGCTCGTTATTTCTCACAACCTTGATATCAGGATTCATTTCACCCACAAACTGATAAAGGTTATAAGAAAAGCTGTCGTAATTATCTATGAGAAGTATCATAACAAATCGTCCTTTCCGATTAGAAGCAAGATAATATTTTCTCATCTTACTTCGTTTCCATCAACCTTTTATTCCTCCGTTTGCAGCGTCAAGCGCATTCATGACCGCCTTTGCCTTGTTGATGCACTCGTTGTACTCCTTTTCGGGAACGCTGTCCGCCACTATTCCCGCTCCGGAGCGCACAAACACCTTGCCGTTTTTCTTAAAAGCAATCCGTATCGCTATACATGTGTCGAGATTGCCTCTGAAATCAAGATATCCTATTGCGCCGCCGTATATTCCGCGCTTGTTGTTTTCAAGCTCGTTTATTATCTCGCACGCTCTTATCTTCGGCGCGCCAGAAAGCGTCCCCGCAGGAAGCACAGCACCTATCGCGTCCATCGCCTTTTTGCCCTCTGCCATTGTTCCCACAACGGTCGAGCCTATGTGCATAACATGGGAAAACCGTTCTATCTCCATGTATTTATCCACTTTGACGCTGCCGAATTTGCTTATTTTCCCTATATCGTTTCTTCCAAGATCAACGAGCATGTTGTGTTCGGCGAGTTCCTTCGGATCCGCCAGAAGGTCTTTTTCAAGCTGTTTATCCTGCTCGTCGGTCTTTCCGCGCGGACGTGTTCCCGCGAGCGGGAAAGTGCAGACTTTCGAGTTTTGAACTTTAACCAGTGTCTCCGGCGAAGCCCCCGCGATTTCAACATCGTCGCTGCTGAAATAGAACATATACGGCGACGGATTCGTCGTCCTCAATACCCTGTAGGTGTCTAACAGGCTGCCGCTCGCCTGCGATTCAAGCCGGTTTGACAGCACGACCTGAAAAATATCGCCCTCTTTGATATAGTTTTTCGCCTTGCGTACCATATCGCAGTATTCGTCTTTCCCGAACAGTCCGCGAAAATCCGAACGAAGCTCAAGCGGTGCTGGCTGCGCGGGCTTACCGTTTAAAATGATATCCGTCATTTTATCGAGCTCCAGCAGAGCGCTGTTGTAATTTTCTGTGAGCTCGTCGGTTTTGATATTTACAATAAGCTGCATCTTCTGCTTTAAATTATCAAAAACTATCACCTTATCGAACAGCATCAGATCAATATCCTTAAACTGCTCGCTGTCCGGAGCGTCCAGCTTCAGCGACGGCTCGGCGTATTTGATATAGTCGTACGAAAAATATCCTACAAGCCCGCCGCAAAACGGAGGGAGACCGTCCAGTTCAGGAGCCTTGTTTTCATCAATAATTTTTTGAATACACTCGGCGGGATTGTCAGTTTTAATCTCAACCGCCGTTCCGTTTTTAATACTTACAGTTCCGTCGGCACAGGTCAATTCAAGCTTCGGATCATATCCTAAAAACGTATATCTTCCCCATCTGGTTGAATCCTCCAGGCTTTCAAGCAAATAGCAGTGTCTGCTTACCGACTTGAGATTTTTCAAAACCTCGATCGGGGTTTTAACGTCTGCAAAAAGTGTTTTACAAATCGGTACCGATTTATAATCGCTTTGATACTTCTTCGCCTCGCTCAGACTCAGATTATACATTTACACCCATTCCTTTCTTTGCGCCGTGAGCGCCGCTGAATCAGTCGTATAAAAACAAAAACCGCCCACGACAAATAACATTTGTCAAGGACGGAAAATTTCTTACCGCGGTGCCACCTTGATTCGGAAACATCAACTGCTTCCGCTCTTACAGGAATACCAACATATTCCCGGCAACTAACGTATGCCAGAACGTCGCAGAATACTAAGCGTCGCTTTTCACTGCGCCCTCCGCGGTCCATTTAACAATCTGCGTTCTGCCGTATTCCCAGCAACAACGGCTCTCTGCGAGTGCACAATTGCTTTTATCTCCGCATCAACGGTTTAAAGGTTTCATATTAAATTTACTATATTATATGCTCATTTTATCAGTTTGTCAAGTAGTTTTTTGATTCTGATATAAAAAGTGCTTCAAATGATGCATTTACGGTCAATATAATCTGTAATTGATATATCTTACTTTTTGAAAGAAATTAACAACAATGATAAAAAACACGCAAGCATATGCCCGTGCCTTATATCAGCATTTTGCTCGTTGCTGTTCGCGCCTTTTCAAAACAGCATAATATGGTTTGACAGCTTCACAAGCGGCACGAAAATATCCGCCGAAAACTACAAGTCAAATTACAGCAAATACCTCTGTATCTGCAATTTCGGTCTTACGGGCAACGGAATTACCGCGTGGGACTACGCCACGCAATGGCGTTGACGTCGATGTTATTGACATCGATTTTAACATAAACCATCAGGATTTAAAAGCAAACGTCAAGGGCTGCTACAACGCAATTACAAAGCAGGAGGGTTCCGAGTACATAACCAAGAATCGGCACGGAACAAGCGCTGCGGGAATTTTGGCTCTGTCGGGAACAATCTTCTTTTAAGCGCCGATGTTGCTTACGGCTGCAATCTGTACCTGATAAAGGACGATATTCAGATGCAGCCTGCGACATGATTATCAAATTTTCCAAGGCAAAACGGAAGAAAATCATAGCCAGTTAAAGACGAAGGCAGGAGCGAAAAGCTTTCGCCTTTTTCATATCTAGAATCTTAGGAAGCAGACCGTTTATACTCCTATCATCTAAAACGGTAAATCTCATTAGGGATACCCTAATGCCTGTCGGCTCGGTCGGCGCTTCTACTTTGCGCAGGTGTCCGATCGACACCTGCGCCGCTAAGTCACACATAATTATGAGCAGATAATTTATAGCAGGGTAAATTTTTTGACGATAGCTATATCATTAAAAAGATTTGCGGAACGATATAAAAATAGAGCCGACCGAGTGTGAAAACTCGGTCGGACTTTATTTCGATATATGATTAATGAATTATTTTGTGCTTTCTTTTCTCCTAAGAGCACTTACGGTAATTAAAGCGACACCGGATATAAGCATTAGAATAAACCAAAGCATTATATTGCTACTGTCGTCGGTCTTCGGGTTATTAACAATGGGTTCACTATTTCCTGTCTTACCTGTCTTAGAACTATTTACAAGGGCTTCAATATTTTTGGCTTCGGCAAGAAGCTCCTCATAGGTTTTTCCTCCGGCAGTAAGCAGCGCTTTGTTAATTGCATCCCTTTCAGACTGCGTGAGGCTATCCCAAACATCTTCACCGGAAAGAATCTGCTTGTAATTGTCCTCGTCAGCGCTCTTATAGATTTTTTTCTTGTCGTTGCTAACATACTTATCGATAAAATCGTCGGCAGATGCGCCTACCGCTTTTTTCGCCTCAGCAAGCAACTCCTCGTAGGTTTTATCGGAGCCGGCTTCTTTGAGCTTTCTGTTAACCTCATCCTTCTGGTCTTGAGATAATTTATTGAAAT
>CAZHWR010000077.1:0-5103 GCA_964536085.1 uncultured Oscillospiraceae bacterium | reverse complement strand
ATGCAAATTGCACAAATGGTAATCATTTCCATCGGGGGGGGGTATACAAACCCTCGTTAGTCAGAATGACGAAAGCCCGGGGGAAAGGTAAAAAAGAATAGCGGATGCACTCTGCTTTTGGCGGCATTTTGCGGAGGGTGTCCTATCCCGTAAAAAGCCGACAAAAGACTTAAGGAGTGTAAAACGAAATGACAAAAAGCAAAACCACAAAACGGGCATTGCTCGCAAGCATGATGTCTCTTGCCCTCTGCTGCGCCATGCTCATCGGCTCCACCTTCGCGTGGTTTACCGACTCGGTAACAACGGGCAAGAATACCATTGTGGCCGGAAATCTGGATGTGGAGCTGTATGCGAAAGATGAAAATGGTGATTACACCGCTGTCAGCGCAGAGCAATCTCTCTTTGACAATGATGCCCTTTGGGAGCCGGGCCATACTGAGGTCGTGTATCTCAAGGTTGCAAACCTCGGCACCTTGGCTCTAAAGTACAAGCTGGCGGTGACCGTGGAATCGGAAACTGAGGGCACGAATGTAAACGGCAAGACCTTCAATCTTTCCGATTACCTGGTATTCGGTCAGGTAGCCGGAACAACGGAAACTACATACGATACCCGTGCAGATGCGCAGGCGGCGGTAGCAGGAGCTACGCAAGGACTTAAGGATTATTCCAAGGAAAGTGTGCTCTATCCTGCCGCAAGCGGCAACACTTCCGAGGAGTATGTTGCCCTGGTAGTCTATATGCCCACCACCGTCGGCAACGAAGCCAACTACAAGACTGGGACGGATGCTCCGACAATCACCCTCGGCGTAACGCTGGTCGCCACCCAGACCCCGTATGAGAGCGACAGCTTCGGTACGAATTATGACGAGAACGCCACCTATCCGGTCAAGGCAAGTGAACTTGCAGCAGCTATTGAGACCGCTAATGCTGGCGATGTGATTACGGTTGAAGGAACAGTAACGGAAGCGATTACGATTGACAAGGAGTTGACCGTACAAAACCTCACCGCTACCGCACCGGTTACTGTAACGGCTGACAACGTTACACTGAGCAACGCGAATATCTCCTCCACTACGACTGCGTTGATAGTTGCTTCAAGCGTAACAGAGTTTACTTTGACGGATTCGACGATTTCCACAAATACAGGAAATTCAGGCAGTCATACGGCGATTTCAATCCCCATCAATGGCAAGGTTACCTTTACCGGAAATACAGTAACCAATGATTACAACGGCGTTGAGTTCGGTATAGGAACTTCGGGAGGAAACCTTGGCGATGGTAGTGTCATCTCCAACAACACCTTTGAAAATATCGGCAATAATGCTATCAGCATTTACAACATTGAGGAGAACGCGACGATCACGATTGAGGGCAACACCTTTAAAAACGTCAGCAATGCGATCCGCCTTTCAAATCCGAACAATGCAACTGCTACCTTTGAAATTAAGAATAACGAAGCAGACACGGATAACATGTGGAAGAACGCATTTGTTCTGCTTCAGGATTATTCTAAGAAGGATGCTGGTACTCAGGAATTCACAAAATTCACTCTGAATTTCTCCGGCAACACCGTTGGAACAAGCTGTATGTATACGTTGGTTTATGATGACCAGGATGGAATACTTACTACAACAAACCAGCCTAATGTAAATCATATCTAAAAGTCGCAAAGTAGGCGTCCTCCCGCATATGCGGGAGGGCAATCAAAGGGCATAAGCGGCTGTTTGTGCCTTTTGATTGCCGTGATTTCTCCGCTCCGGCGCTCTGCCGTATGCTTCGGCCGGGCGGGTGAGCGGGAAAAGCAAGTCGGCAAAAACAGCAATCCTTCTGCCGACAGCAAAGACACAGCCTACGGCAAAACGAAAGCTTTGTAAAGGAGGGGCGTATAACATGGCAAATGCCAGAACAACAAAACGGGCACTGTTCGCCAGTATACTTTCACTTATCGTCTGCTGCGCCATGCTCATGGGTTCTACCTTTGCGTGGTTTACTGATTCGGTAACGTCGGGTAAAAACACCATCGTTGCCGGCAATCTGGATATTTCTGCCGAGGTTTTTGATCCCGCAGGATATGGCGATGATGCGGTTAGTTACGATACAGCAATAACCCTAAGCTCGGAATTTTTCAACGGCAGTTTAGGGGATTCTGATAATATTTTCGTCGACTTTCCCGAGAAAGGTACCGACCTGAAAGACTGCGAATCCTTTTTCACAAATTCTGAAAATTCCACGCTTGAGCCGGGAGCAACCGTTTTAAAGCTGCTCCGTATTTACAACAACGGCGATTTGGCGGTAAAGCTCTCCCTGCATTTTGACGTCGAGGACGGCGGCCTGCAGGACGCGCTGTGGTTTTCTGTCAACTGGACGAGCGATGTATCCTTTTATGATGATAATAATGAACAGACAAAGAACGGTCAAAAGAGCGCTGTGCCGATGTCTCAGCTGAACAGCACGCTTTCCGATGTGGAGATCGTTATCTTGCCCAAGGGTAAGGATGGAAGCCAGGGATATCAGGATGTATATTTTGCTTTCGGTATGGATGAGGATGCAGACCCCGAGTATCAGGGAAAGAGCTTTAACGCGGCGCTGTCGGTTCTTGCGGCTCAGTACACGTACGAGAGTGATACCTTTGACAATCAGTACGACGCGATGGCTTTTGACGATATGACGGCGGAAATGAATCGGCTGCGTGTCGATATGTCTCTTAAAACACTGAGCGAATATGCAGATATGGGTATTGAGACTTTTGATACGTCCGATTCGAAACTGATGCAGGTTTATACAAAATATATTGAACCGTATTCTAAAGCGACTTTCATATTCACCGTTACGGGGGTAACCGCCGAGGCTGAGACGCTGAGATTTAATTTTGAAGAGCAATGTGGTGCCGGCGAAAGCTATAAGGGCGTAAATTTCGAATACGGCTTTGGCGGCTATGAAGATATCTATTTGACCGCCAGAGGATATGATAATCCGGATTATGGTATGGGCGCGTTTACCTTGGTGGGTGAATACCATCCTATCGTGGTTACCGTCATTCCGGGAGATAACAATCAAAATCGATTTGAATACACCGGCACGCTTGGCGGCCTGGTCGAAGAACTCTCGGACGGCTTTAAGATCGAAGCCGGTATATACTACAACGATACGTTTACCGTGACGGTCGAGTGGCCGTATGAGACTAAATCGACAGAAACATGTTATGAGACGGTAGATAGCATTGTGCAAGATTATATGGATAACTCGGACACTTATTTAGGCACTGTTGCGTATCAATTTGACCCTGAATATGAAGGAGATAAATTGAATTGGGGAAATGATTACGGATGCTTGGAGCTTTGGGCAGATTTTGAAGTCATGTTAAAGACAGCCGATTGATCTGCATAGAGAAGACAGGCAGATCACCGTCTATCCCCTTTTGGGGGATAGACGGCAATCAAAGGACATAACCGAAATGCTTGTGTCTTTTGATTGCCGAGAGCAAATAAAAGCCGGAAGGGAGAAACATCCTGTGCGGGAAAACGAATTTTTACTGTTTTTACTGTGTGCCGCAGTGATCGGCGTACCAATCCTTGCGTGTATCATCAAATATTTTGCGGACTATGCCGCCGACCTGCGTTATGTGAAAAGAAGGATCGCTGAGGCGGACGGCTGGGATGAGTATGTGCATTGGAGTCACGAGCTGCGCTGTCTGCATTGGAGCATCCTCCCCGGGCTGACGCCGCACCGCGTCCGCCGCATTGCCAAAAGGTTCGGGCTTTTGTTCTATAAGCCGAAGCACAAGGGGAAAAAGGAAGCCAGAGACGGGCTGTTCTCCATGCTCGCGCCGTCTCTGGCCGCCATATGTATTTGCTGCGTCTGCCTTGTATCCGTGAGCTATGCATGGTTTACCGCCGGCGTGGAAAGTAAATCTTCGACGCTTACGGCGGCAAGCTATAAAATAGATGTGAGTATCAAGAGCGGAAATGATTCTGTCGCCGCATACAATGGCGTATATTCCCTTAAAAAAGAAAATTCATACACGGTCACGCTTACCGCTTCCGGAACCGCGTCTACCGGCTACTGCGTTATTAAATCGGGTGAGGAAACATGGTACACCGATCAGATTTCAACAAAACAGACAAAGACATTCACCTTCACGATTACCCCCGGCGCAGATGCCGATTTTACCTTTGAAGCGGTCTGGGGCACTTACTCCAGCGAACCGAGCGTGAAAACTTGTGATAACCTAAACTATCCGGCCGCCGCAGAGGAAAACAATACCAATAGCTACGAAGAAACGAAGCCTGCGGAAACTACGAACGAAACGACAGAAAAGACGTCTGAAGAGCAGACTGAACCGGTAGCAGAATCAACGACAGAAACGGAACAGATTGAACAGGAGGGCGGGGAAACTCCTGCGGATACGAATGCTGCAGCAACGTATGAGGACACGCCGGCAAGCGAGGCAACGTCTGAGGAACAGCAGCAAAACGGGACGCAAGAGGATCCTCCCGAAGATATAGCCTCGGATACATCGACAATTAAATGAGCAGACGAAAAATTCAGAAGCGTCTGCCGGTACAGACGAGTTGGCAGAATAAAAAGCCGCGTGCATAAAATAAAAGAGCTCTTTTCCAAAGCGTTCGCTCGATATGAGTGCCTGCTTTTTCAGTTGTGAATTTATCGTATTTGTGCCTTTGGAATAGTTTTCTTGAAAGGAAGAAAGCGTAAAAAACAGTTCGACTTTGAAATTCAAAGCCGGTACATGAATGTGAAGCCAGACACAGTAAGGGGAACTTTATCCTTTTGCGGATGGTCGGTACACATTTGTGTGCCGGCTTTTTTGTTGCCCGAAACGCCGGTTACAACTGAATGACCTGTCCACAGCAAATGCAAGCATTTGCGGGATATGATTTTGCGATGACCTCTCTCCAGCGGAGAGCGAGCAAGGCAACGCTGCGGATTGCGGGGCCCCCGAAAAGTCGTATGACTTTTAGGGGCGAGGAGGAGCAACGGCGTAAGCGAGCGTTTCGTGCCTGCACGGAAACGAGCGATACAAAGTTTGTGACGACGAGGGGCAGGGATACAAAAACGACACTCGGATAAAACGGCAAAAAAATT
>CAZHWR010000076.1:0-5163 GCA_964536085.1 uncultured Oscillospiraceae bacterium | reverse complement strand
CCCGAATCGGGTTCGGCCGCTTGTTGAACCTCTTTAATTTCATCCTCGGAAAATTCGTCAACAGACATGAGGCTTGCCGCCGCCGCGGAATTTTCACTCTTAAGGCAGCGGATTATCATTGTTACACAGGTCGCTCTGTCAAGGCTTTGTGCGGGCTTAAGGTATACCTTGCCGTCGCTCCATTCTACGCCTTCAATAATGCCCTGCGAGTAAAGCTGCATAAATGCTGTTTTGGCATGTGAGTAGCTGCCGTTTAAAAGCTCCTTGTCGGGGAAATTCTCCATGCTCTTTACCGATACATACGTTTTCACGATGGAGTAGCTTTTTGCTTCATCGGAGGTAAACATTTTGTAAAGTATATTAACGGCGTCTCCTCTTGTGACGGTTTTGTAGCAATCCCCGGAAATGCCATCAAGCCAGCCTTTTTCACGGGCAAACGACAAATAATTATCCGCCCAGTTGTTAGAATTTATTACATCCTTGTTAATGTTGATTGCTCTCATTGCCGCTGTGACAAATTCCGCCACCGTCACTTCTTTTGCAGGCAGGAAGGTGCCGTCGGGGTAGCCGGTAATAAAGCCTAAGTCAATCGCCCTGTTGCAGTATGACTCATACCATGTGCCGGGAATAATGTCAATCAGCCGCAGCTTATTATTGTGGACATAATTTACGCTGTTCCATATTGTGGGAAGGAGGTTGCCTCCCATGCCTGTCCTTACAGCATAGTAAAAATCATTTCCTTTAGCATTGGGAATCACATAGGTATCATTGTATTCGGTAACTTCAGCTGTCTCGGGGTCGTAGGTTCTGAGCAGATGGTTTGTATTGGACCTGTTATAATTGACATTCAGATTATTGCCGTTCCATGTTGCATTTACCGTGTTTGCGGTAGTTTGAAGATAATTGAGGAGTACTTCGGTATCGATAAAATTAAATGTGTTCTTGTGGTAACAAAGATGAGGAAACTTTATCGAAGAAATCTCTCCGCCAAAGCAGCTGTAATCATCCCAGTCAAATGTCCAATTCCCGGATGAATTTACAAACTGATTCCGCAATAGTATGTGTTTAGTTTTATCAGGATAGTTGCTATCATATATATAAAGAGTTATGGTATTATTTGTTCTTTTATATCCTATTGCAACAACGGCATGTGCATGAGATTCACTATGACTACCAATTATACAATTCTTCCCTTCATTACAAGCAAATGTTCTTGAAACACCTAAAAAAACCGGATAACCATTGTCCAACAGTTTTGTTAATAGAACTATATCATCATTTGGAATGAAAAATTCTGAAAACACAAGCGGCTTAGAAGACAGGATTCCACTGAAATTGTCATTAAGATGTACACCAACTTGTTCGACATCATTTTGAGCCAACAGGTTAGCAATTTTCCACCACCCAGAAAGCATTTTCCCAACGTTGGATTTTGTCAATTTGTTACCTAAGAATTTATGAGTTTGTTTATTTACGAATGCGGATATATTATCTATGGATATATTATCTTTTTTGCTGCCGTCAACATAAAAATCATACCACGGATCATCCATTGCAATATCATCAATATCTTTGTCGGATTCGGTAGCTTCTGAAAATTTCTGATTGGCTACCATTCCGGCGGGAAGCATACCGTAGTAATTCAGCACAGAAGTGAGCGCCATTCCTGAGCATACGCCGTGTTCTTTACCATAAGCGCAGTAGGACGGATTTTGAAAATTATATCCATGTACTCCCGGGTTAAAGCCGGTAAGAATTCTGTTGTCTGAACCTGTTGAAAACGCAGTAACATCTTCCCGTTCAAAGGCGCGCATCTGTCCTTTAAGCTGAGAAAAAGGAATTGTAAGCATTTGGGGATTTAAAGGCGTGTATACCTGCGCCTGTGCAGCGTAAATTTCCGCGCTATCTTCAACATAGCAGGTATATACGAGCAATATATTGAAGCCGTTCCCGCTCAATTCCTCGATTTTATCGATAAATGCGCTGTCGGCGTCATATTCCGAAAGGACAAGAACAATGTTTTTGAAGAAGCTGCCGCCGTCTGTCAGATCCGCCGCGGCTTCAAGCAGTGTACACAGGTCAACGGAGGAGCCGCCGTCAAAGCTGAGCCCGGATAGGCAGTCGGAAACGGCTTCTTCATCGGCAGTCATGCCGAGTTCAAGCCGAGTTTCTCCGCCAAAGCCCGTGATAACGGCAACACTGCTGTCAGCTCCGCACAAATCTGCCGCGGATTGCAGATTTTCGGCAAAGCCGAAATTGCGGCTGTTATAATCAGCCATTGCATCGGAGGTATCCACTGCCAAAACGGTGCTTGCGCTGCCGACATTGTCAACGTCAAGGGAGCTGTCTGCCGCAAAGAAAATTATATCGCTGCCGGATGACGGCGTTTCCACAACGGAAAAAATTTTGCCGCCGCTTTCAGGCGTACTGTCAAAAGAATATATTGCTCCCGTTCCGCTGTCCTTGCCGAAAACGGATATATCCGCCGCGGTTTTGCCGCATCGGTTCAGCTTAGCTTCATCATATTCTATTGTTACCTTTGCCGATGAAACATTATCGGCAAACGATACCTTGTACGGAGGGCTGTAAACATCCTCGTTCGCCTTGAAAGCCCTGTTTTCCATATCGTATACAGTGCTGTTTCCCGCGGAGGTTGTACCGGTTACGGCAAGGGTAAATTCCCTGTCGTCGGATTCAAGTTCATAGGTGTAGACTGTTGTATCGGGATCGGATGTAAGCGGGTCAAGCCCGGCAGCCGCTTCAACGCCGTCGGAAATGCCGTCTCCGTCCGTATCATAGTTATACGGATCTGTACCGAGAGCTTCTTCATCGGCGTTTGTTAATCCGTCTCCGTCAGAATCGTCATCCTCATTCGATGAAAGTAAACTATAATCTATATCTGAATCGTCCGTAAGCGGTGTATCTCTGACAATAAGATTAACAATCCACGCATCCGAGGAATTTCCGCTATTGTCAGTCACAGTCAGTGTTATTGTTTCTTCGCAAGCAGCGTTTGGAGCTGTGTAATACGCATATTTTCCGTCGCCGCTTATTGTACCGTTATTCGCTGTCCAATCGTAAATCAATTCCTCATCGTCATAGTGTACCGGATCGGCATATGCGATAAGTCCGATTTCTTCATTTATCATTATCCAATCAATGATATAGTACGTTTCGCAATTTTCGTCTGTCAAATCATGATTGTCATCGTCAACAAAGCCCTTTACATCTACCTGCCGTATATTTATCCTTTCGTTTGTCGGTATTTCCTTTGGCACGGTAAGCGTAAAATTCCTCGTTTTCTTAACAGAGCCCTTTGAGACCGTTGCGGTAAGGGTTACCTCGGCATCGCTTTCATAGGCTGTAGGCCGTGTCACTGCGCCGGTTATATACCCTGTGTCGCCTTCGGAGCTGTCGATAGCAATAACGTCATTATCTGATTCCCATTCCACAAGAAGCCCCTGAGAGCTTGCCGGAAGCCCAACATCATTTTTTACGGAATCCGCGCTGTCGCCGCTTTCGTAAATTAAATTCAAAGCGTCAAGAGCCTTTTGCACTGCCGTTTTATTTGAATTTGAAGAGGACGAACCGCCGGACGAGCCGCTGACGGCGTTTATCGTATATTCAAATATCGCAATATCGCTGATTTTCACATCGTTTTTAACAGCGATTGCCTTAAGTGTCGCTGTTTTTGCAACGGATATTGCGGAGGTGTATTTTGCGCTTTTAACGGTTGGTTCGGAACCGTCTGTTGTATAATAAATTTGCGCGCCGCCGGCGGAGGTGAGAGTTACATTTTGCGCCGAGAAATATGTCCCGCTCGCAACGGAGGCTTGCGGAATGTAAAATGCCTTGAGAGCGCCGTAAGCCATGACGGCAATGTCGCCGCGGGTTGAGGCTGAGCCCTTTGTTCCCTTGGCTTGAGCGGTGATTCCTTTTGAAGCCGCCGCCGTAAGATAGGGAGCCGACCAATCTTCGGGGTTTGCGACAAGCTCTTTGTCAAAGCCGAGCGCGCACACGAGCATTTTAACGGCTTCCTCGTGCTTAACGTTGTCTTCGGGACGGAAAAGCCCGTTTCCGTCACCGTTTATGATTCCTGCGTCGGCGGCGGCATTTATGTATCCGCTTGCCCAGTGGTCGGAGGGAACATCATCAAAATCGGTGCTTCCCGCTTTTAAGGCGGCGCTTTCTTCCTTGCCCATGATACGGCAAACTATTGCCGCCATTTCGCCGCGCGTTACGTTACGCTTTGCGCCAAAGCTGCCGTCGGGATAGCCTTTTAATATTCCGAGCTTTGACAAAGCCTGCGCCGCCTCGGCATAGTAATCCGCCGCGCTCACATCGGTAAAGGAGCCGTCTGCCGCAAATACCGACGGGATAAGAGACACAAGCATTGCTGCCGCAATAATTAAGCTCATCAATCGTTTTATCATTTTGTGTCAAATCCTTTCATTGGAAATTTTTTATTTTCTTCCGCTGACTTCGATTGTGTATTTGCTGATATAACCAAGAGCGTCGCCTAAATACACGTCAACGTAAGCGGTATCTATTCCTTCGTCCGCCATAAACCGAACCGTCCTGTATTCGTTTTCGTCCGAAAGGAATACGCCGTCCGCACTTTCCCAGTAGAAGAACGGATAACCCGATGAATCGCATACAAAGTCTCCGGTTCGGATTTCAAACCTGTATATTCCGTTTTCTGCGTCAACCGTTGAAACCGAGACATTTTCAAGCTTCGGTTTTACCGTGTTAACCGCAACATCGGTTCGCTGCATATAGAAGTGTCCCGCGGTTCTTGACGGAGTCCGTTCCTCTTCAATCGTAACAACATATGTGCTTACGCTGCTTTTATATCCGCTGCGCACGGCAACAGCCTTTACGGTGTAGGTACCGTTTGTTTCAAATGTGAGCGGAGACGTGTATTCCGCACTGCTTTCTGTAGGCTCGCTTCCGTCAAGGGTATAGTAAATTTTGGTTCCTTCATCCTTTGAAACGAGGATAACGGTTTTTCCGCCGCTTTCGAGAGCCGTTTCGATAAATTCCACCTCGTGCAGCGCTTCTCCGCCGCAGTTGAAGTGGATCGTGGCGGAGATAAGGGGATCGTTATAGCTTTTTATGCTTATCGCGCTCCACTGCTCCTCGCTGCCGGAATAGTATACGTCG
>CAZHWR010000075.1:0-5846 GCA_964536085.1 uncultured Oscillospiraceae bacterium | reverse complement strand
AAGGAGAGTAATATGAGTCAAAAATTCGGGTTAGGCAGAGGGCTGGAGTCGCTTTTTAATGAAAACCGATCCGATTCGGACAGCGTCACCTCGCTCAGATTGAGCGAAATAGAGCCCAACAGGGAGCAGCCGCGCAAGGAATTTAACGACCAAACGCTTAAAGAACTGGCAGACAGTATAAAAGAGCACGGTCTGCTGCAGCCAATAGTCGTGCGCCCTACAAGCACGCTGACTTACCAGATTGTCGCAGGCGAAAGGCGGTGGAGAGCGTGCCGGCTTGCAGGTCTTGAAAGCGTGCCGGTTATAATAAGGGAAACAAGCGATGAGGAGTGTATGGAAATAGCTCTTATTGAAAATCTCCAGCGCGAAGACTTAAATCCCGTTGAAGAGGCGCTCGGCTACAGGCAGCTCATGGAGTCTCGGGGATACACCCAGGAACAGGTTGCCGACGCCGTCGGCAAATCCAGGCCGGCCGTATCGAATTCAATCAGGCTGCTTAAGCTCCCCGACGATATTCTTAAAGCGCTTGCGGACGGTAAAATAGCCTCCGGCCATGCGCGAGCCATGCTTTCGATTGAAGACAGCGGTTTGTTGGCGCTGGCGTTTGAACTCGCAAAAAGCGGAGCGTCGGTGCGCGAAATAGAGAAGCTTGCCCAAAAAAAGAAAAGTCAGCCTGATAACATCCCCGAAACACCGCATTATTATAAAGAAGTACAGATTGCGCTCGGCAAAGCGCTTGGCAGAAAGGTCAAAATAGTAAAGGGCGCTAAAAAATCGATCCTTGAAATCGAGTTTTATTCCGATCAGGAGCTAACCGATTTGGCTGCGCTGCTTGGCGGGAGCGAAAGGTGATATTATAATGATAGATATAAAGATTTTAAGAGAAAATCCGGAACTGGTAAAACAAAACATAAAGAACAAGTTCCAGGAGCAAAAGCTTTCCCTTGTCGATGAGGTGGTCGATCTTGACAGAAAGTTCCGCGACGCCAAACTGAAAACGGATAATCTCCGCGCTGAACGCAACCGAATTTCAAAACAGATCGGCGCATATATGTCAAAAGGCGAAAAAGGGCTTGCACAAAAAGCAAAACAAAACGTAGCGGCTTTTGCCGCGGAGCTTGAAAAGCTCGAAAAGGACGCCTCTCGTCTGGAAGAAGAAATCCGTACCAGAATGATGGTCATCCCGAATATTATTGATCCATCCGTTCCGATTGGCAGAGACGACACGGAAAACGTTGAAGTCGCAAAATACGGCGACCCTATGGTTCCCGACTTTGAGATACCATATCATACCGATATCATGGAGCGCTTCGATGGTATTGACCTTGACGCTGCAAGAAAAGTAGCGGGCAACGGCTTTTACTATCTAATGGGGGATATTGCCCGTCTTCATTCTGCTGTGATAGCGTATGCCAGGGATTTTATGATAGCCCGCGGATTTACTTACTGTATACCTCCTTTTATGATTCGCTCAAACGTTGTTGCCGGCGTTATGTCGTTTGCCGAGATGGATGCAATGATGTATAAAGTCGAGGGCGAGGACCTGTATCTTATAGGTACTTCTGAACATTCTATGATAGGTAAGTTTATTGACACCGTCAATCCTGCTGAGAAACTGCCTTACACCCTTACCTCGTATTCCCCTTGTTTCCGCAAGGAAAAAGGCGCTCACGGAATAGAGGAGCGAGGCGTATACCGTATTCATCAGTTTGAAAAACAGGAAATGATTGTTGTGTGTGAGCCGGAAGATTCGGCAAGTTGGTTTGAAAAGCTCTGGCAGAATACCGTAGATCTGTTCCGTTCGATGGATATTCCGGTGCGAACGCTTGAGTGCTGTTCCGGGGATTTGGCTGATCTTAAGACAAAATCATACGATGTTGAGGCGTGGTCTCCGCGTCAGAAAAAATATTTTGAAGTAGGGTCCTGCTCTAATCTTGGAGACGCGCAGTCAAGGCGCCTGAAAATCAGAATAAAGGGCGAAAAGGGCAATTATTACGCTCACACTCTCAACAACACAGTGGTCGCGCCGCCGAGAATGCTTATTGCATTTCTTGAAAACAACCTGACGGCTGACGGCAGTATAAAGATTCCGGAAGTTCTTCGTCCCTACATGGGCGGTGCCGATATCCTGATTCCAAAACACTGATCCGTGCTTCCTAAAGATTAAGTCTTACAAAAAAATTAACCTCCCGCGGGGTTTTCCCTGCGGGAGTCGTTCTTTCCGCAACGCACTATTGAAAGCGTCCGTGTGTAATGAATGATTTGGGCTTCAAATCGCGGCTGCGCCAGTGATTAAAGCAATTTTTCACCGAATGTGCCAATCCCGTCTGCTTGCTGAAAGGGCGCATGCCACAGCTGCGGCAGTACGCGTAAAACACGATCACCGCAGAGCTGAAAAGCGTTCCTTTTTGCGAATCAGCTCGTCTGAGGGTTCAAGCTTTAACAATATAACAGTTTTCGACTGAAAATGCCGTCATGTTGTTTCATCAATCCTCCTTCAGACGAGAGCGTAATTACAATCCTATACCGCGTTCAAGTCCAAACATTAAGATTGTTGCTTGATATCTGATGTTTCTGCGTCAAGAGATGTGGGCAGTAGCATCGACAGTAGTATCTGCGGTTTTTCAGCAAACCACGGGTAACGAAACGCGTTGCTTTTCGCTGCCGCAGTTTGAGAGAGCCAAGCAATGCGCCACAATAAAGCAACGTCCGCCGAAAAGCAATCGCTTGCCGGCGGACACAGGCTCCATATAAAAAGCTCGCGGCTTTTTAAAGTCCCAATAACTCTTTCCATTTATCAATATATGTCTGCGCCGTCGCCCTTTCGGTCGCCTCCGCAAAGATGCGCAGAACAGGCTCGGTGCCCGAAAACCTGCATATAACAAAGCTGTCGTCTTCAAAATAGACCTTGCATCCATCCTCGTAGTTAACTCTAACTATACTTCGATCAAAAGTCGGGCGCTCCCTGTCCTCCATAATACGCTTAATTGCGCCGGGCTTTTGCTCGTCCGATAAGCGCAGGTTGAACTCAACCATCGTGTGTTTGCCATACTTAGTATATAGCTCGTCCAGCATTTCGGTAGGAGTTTTTCCTGTTACACAAATCATTTCAGCAAACAGCGATACGGCATATACCGAATCTTTTCCGTGAATATGTCCTCTTACTGTAAGACCTCCTGAAGATTCTCCTCCGAGCACAGCGTCGACCTGGTCAATTTTAGAAGAAATCCACTTGAATCCGATCGGCACCTCATAACATTCCTCTCCAAAAGAATGTGCTATTTTGTCGAGCATGTGCGTAGTCGCTAAATTGCGCACGACCGGCCCTTTCCACCCTTTGTATTCGTGCAGATAGTAGTAAAGCAAAACCAAAATTTCATTCGCATCAATATACCTGCCGTTGTTGTCAATAACTCCGAGGCGGTCGCCGTCGCCATCGACGCCGAACCCAAGGTCATAACCCTCGTTAACCACCTGCTCGTCCATTGTATTAAGCGTCTCCTCGTTAGGTGCAGGCGTAAGTCCTCCAAAATAAGCGTCCTTATTAAGATTAATAATATCAATAGTACAGCGAAGAGTATTAAAAATCACATTTATGGGGTAAGTGGCAGAGCCGTGCATAGGGTTGAACAGTACGCGCAGACCGCGCTTTCTGAATGCATTTTTATCAAGAACTGAAAGTATGTCGTCTATGAAATCGTTGAACGGATTTTGTATGTACTCGATCATTCCGCACTCAGCCGCATCTTCAAACGGAATGTTTTTCGGTGTAACTCCTTCAGCAATTATGCGTTCAAGCTGGTCCGTAACCTTAACATCGGCGTCCCGTCCTTCATCGATTATAACCTTTATGCCGTTGTACTCGGGAGGATTGTGAGACGCTGTGACCTCAATGCCGTAATGGAATCCCCGTTTCATAACCGTATGCATTATAAGGGGAGTAGGCGCGCTGCGCGGCAGAACATACGTTTTAATCCCATTTGCAGCCACTACCTGTGCAATCCATTCCGACGCGCTTTTTGACAGGAATCTGTGGTCGTAACCGATAACTATCGGTTTTTCCGCTTTATTATTAGTTCTTGCAAAATCACACAGCGCCTGTGCAACTGAGCGAACATTTTCCTCTGTAAAATCTCTGCCGATCTCGGCTCGCCAGCCGCCCGTCCCGAAACGAATCATATACATCCCCCTTTTTTATAATTCTATCACAGCTTTGAGTGCAGTCAATCACAACGCTAAACAATTATAAAATAATTAAAGTTTGTTTTACAATTTTACTAATTTATATTTGTTTGTTTTGTGTTATAATAGTAAACAGGTGATGAAAATGAACGACATAAAACTTCAGGCACAGCAAGCCATAACCGAACTTGTTTCAAAGGCTTCCCTTAAGAAAGGCGATCTGGTTGTCATCGGCTGTTCATCGAGCGAAATTGCCGGCGGGATAATAGGCCGTAACTCATCGGTTGAATGTGCAAAGGATGTTTTTGACGCGGTGCACCCGATACTTAAACAAAAGGGGATATTTCTCGCCGCGCAGTGCTGCGAGCACTTAAACAGAGCATTAATCGTTGAAAAGGCATACGCCGCTGCGTACCGGCTGGAAACAGTAAATGTTGTTCCCTTCCCGAAAGCAGGCGGAAGCTGGGCAACGGTGTGCTATGAGAATTTTGACTGTGCGGCGGCAGTCGAGCACATCAAAGCCGACGCCGGCATAGATATAGGCGACACCTTTATAGGAATGCATCTTAAGGAGGTAGCGGTGCCGCTGCGGTTAAGCGTAAAAAAAATCGGCGGCGCAAACGTGACCGCCGCCCGGACAAGAGCAAAGTTCATCGGAGGCGAGCGCGCTCACTATGACAGCTCAATGATGTAAAAGAAGCGGACAGCAAAACACTGCTGTCCGCTTTTTATCCTGTTTCCTCGTTTTTAGCGGGGCTTTATTACTTTATCCATTCCCGACGTTATTGGCACCATTATAAGCGATAGCGCAATCGCTGTCGCGACCGACAACGCTATCCTTGCAAACGTCATGCCGAATATAATCTCATAGGAATACCATCCGTAAATAATACTGTCTATATAATTTACCGCAGTATTGAGAGCGGTTACAAGCAGGGAGGAAACAGCAATTTCAGTTGTTAAGCACCAGAAGCTTTTTCTTCTCCCAAACACTATAAACAACAGGCCCATAGATAATCCTCTCAGACCTGCCGGAAGTATCCATAAAACCGTCGTCGCGGTAAGTCCGTAACCTATAATCTGCGTAATAAGGCTTCCTATTAGCCCGACCGCCATACCATAAAAGGGTCCGTAATAAATCGCCGTAATAATTATCGGCAGAGCGCTGAATGTGACTTTAATGCTGTTCCCGATAGAAAGCGACATATAATCAAGCGCAACAAACAGCGCCGCCATTATTGCCTGAAAGCATATGCGTTTAACATAACCCTTTGATTTTGACACTAAAAACCTCCCTATCCCAAACATAAATAAGGAGGTTTTTAAACTCTGCTTATTTACAGCGGGATGCAGCACACAAATCGCAATAAAAATTTTCGTTCGCAGGACAACTCCCCGTTCCCGCAACACTTAACGCCTGTGTGCCTACTCTGTACAATATTTTAAAATAATTATACCATAAATAAACGGTTTGTAAAGTCCCGTTTGAGCAATTCAAAAAATATGTTGAAAACCTTGAAAAAAGCACAAAAATATGTTAAAATTTTAATGTTAATTATAAAGTTAAAAAAGGAGCTTGAAAAGAGTGCAAAATTATCAGGATCTCTGGAATCTGGTGCTTACGGACATTAAAGAAAACCGCGTTGCCGACGTGGTTTATAAGC
>CAZHWR010000074.1:0-5875 GCA_964536085.1 uncultured Oscillospiraceae bacterium | reverse complement strand
GAATCTTTGCTTGCGGAACATACTGCGACAGACGGAGAAGTAAATGAAATGCTTGACGAGGTTTTGGACGATACCGAAGCGCAGACAAGCGGAAACTGACGTATTTATCGGGTAATTCCCGTTGAATAGAAACAATAATATTTTTTTAGGAGGAAACAAAATTATGGCTTACAGTACAGAAAAACTTACAAAACTTGAAGCGTTAAAATCTTTGGCGGAGCGGGTAAAAAGCGAATATGCCACAAAAGAGAGCGTAGAAACACTCAGCGGACGTGTGGATGAAATAATTTCCACGGGAGGCGAGCCGAATGTTATTACGTCGATTAAGGTAAACGGAACGGCGCAGAGCATAACCGACAAGACAGTCGATTTGACCGTCCCCACAAAGGTAAGCGAGCTTACCAATGACAGTAAATTTCAAAACGCCACGGAAGTGACGGCGGCTATCCAGACGGCGATTGCGGCTACAGGTCATGCCAGCTTTGTAGTAGCAGATGCAGTGCCTTCTGCAAGCGAAGCTCAGGACAACGTGTTGTATCTTGTTATGAACAGTAAAACAGGTCATTACGATATCTATGCAAAGGTCGGAAGCGAGGTCGTGCTGCTTGACGACACCACCGTTGATCTCAGCGCATATGCTACTACAGAAAGTGTAAATACCGCGCTCTCCGAAAAGGTAGATAAGGAAACAGGCAAGGGGCTTTCGTCCAACGATTATACCAGCGATGAAAAGACAAAGCTTGCCGGACTTTCAAATTATACCCATCCCTCATATACGGCACGGGCGCAGGGACTTTACAAAATCACTGTTGACGCACAGGGTCATGTAAGCGCGGCAACGGCTGCGGCAAAATCCGATATTACCGCGCTCGGTATTCCTGCGCAGGACACCACATACAGTGTGGCGACAACTTCTGCAAACGGGCTTATGTCAGCTTCCGATAAGACAAAGCTCGACGGCATGGAAATTGCCACAAGCACTGAAGTAAGTGAAATGCTTGATGAAGTATTCGGTGCGACCGCTTAGTATCATACAAAAAAATAAATAAAGCGGGGCGGAAATCTTTCGTCCCGCCATTTTTTAAGGAGGTATGATACATGGGGAAAATAACGACCCTTGACTATTTAAAAACTTCTTTGCAAGCGGCAAAAAGTTGGATAGGAAGTATTATAGGCGAGATTACGGGAACAGTTGCGGACGCTTTGGAAGAGCTGGACAGCAACAAAGCGGATTTCTCATATTGCACCTGTACAACAGCCTCAAGTACAGCGGCGAAAGTCGCAACGGTAGCTGGAGGCGCATTTACGCTTAAAACGGGCGCAGCGGTTGAAGTTAAATTCACAAATTACAACTCAGCAAGTTCCCCTACATTAAACGTCAACGGTACGGGCGCAAAGAATATTAAAATGTACGGTACTACGGCTCCGAACACTTATATGTGGCAGTCCGGCGCGGTTGTGCGATTTGTTTACGACGGCACAAACTGGATTATGTTAAACGCAACACAGGCTACCACTACCTATTACGGGTTAACAAAGCTATCTTCTGCTATTAACAGTACAAGCACAAGCCTTGCGGCTACACCCTCTGCTGTTAAAGAGGCATACGATTTAGCCGCAACAGCTAATAATGAACTTCAAAACAAAGCAGATTCGTGTATGCCGATATACACTGCCGTTATGCAAAGCACGACACCGACGTTTTATATCACCGACCAGGACTTTGCACCGCAAAACGGTAATTTATTCGGGATTGTTTTTAATAAAAACAGCTACAGTCCCACTTCTTTGACGTTAGTAAAAATCGGCACCTCTACTTCTTCGACGGCACAGTATAATCTGAAAGCGACCTGTATAACAAACGTCAACCCATCTTCAAGCCAGAATATCGGGCTGGGGTATTCCGCTTTATACGGCGGCGCGCTAAACTATCTGCCCGAAAATCAGATAGTAGTCTGCACATATTATTTCAATGCTTCGGTAGGAACATACGATATAATTATATGCGACAGGACGCTATTTTCAAGCGGATATTCAAATACATCAGCTCTGCCGCTTAATGTCGGCGGCACGGGAGTAACGAGCCTTGCTTCATTGAAAACAAACCTCGGTTTGACCGATTCGGGCTGGCTTACTGCAACGGCTACGTCTGCGGTGACGGAAAATACTTATCTGCAATACCGCAAGTTGGGAAGTCAGGTGTTTTTACGTGCTAATATCAGGACGACCATTACAAGCGGTGCAAGCACTACACTTTTCACGCTGCCGAGCGGCTACAGACCCACAAAGACAGTTATCATATCGATACCAAACTATTGGCATAAGGGCTGTCTGATGATAGGTACAGACGGTACGGCGCACGTAGAATATGTTTCAATACCGTCCGGGGCTTCCGCAGGTACAAACATTACCGCGTCAAGCTACAGCGTACTTATTGACACAAGCTTTTTGTGCGATTAAGGCGGTGGAATATGGAAGCAATAATAACGGCGCTGATATCGGCAGGAGCGGCAATAGCGGTGTGTATAATCAACAGCAATGTAAATCACCGCAAGCTGCTTGCAGAGCTTGAAAAGCGGGACGAATTGCAGGCGTACAGAATAGAACAGCTTGAAAAGAAAGTTGACAAGCACAATCAGATAGTCGAACGCACCTATAGGCTGGAAGAAGGGTTTGCCCTGCATGAAGAAAAACTAAAGGTCACAAATCATCGTATTACGGATTTGGAGGGATATCACAAATGATAAAAACGGAAACAATCATCAGAACGATAGTGCTTGTAATAGCGCTTGTAAATCAGGTTCTTACCGCGCTCGGAATCAATCCGCTTCCGTGGTCGGAGGAACAGGTGTACACGGCATTGTCTGCCGTTGCAACTGCCGCCGCGTCCGCGTGGGCGTGGTGGAAGAACAACTCGTTCACCAAGGCGGCTATCAAAGCCGATACATACAAGGACAGCATAAAGGAGAGTGAAGAATAATGGCGGTAAAAACGTATAAAACGAAAAACGTTCAGAAAAAAAGCGTATCGAAACATTTTGCATACAGCGAGTTTTTCTGCCCGGAATCGGCAGCGTTGAAGCTCGACGCGCTGCTTCCTCTTTTCCTTGAAGCGCTGATATACAAGCTCGGAGCGTCAAAAGCGGTGATAACGAGCGGCTATAGAACGCCTGATTATTCAGTCAAGGTGGGCGGCTCACGCACGGACAAGCACACGCAGGGAATGGCGGCGGACGTAATATTTTACAACGCGGCGGGCGGCGTGATATCGCCCGATACCGTGTGCTGTACGGCGGAGGATTTGGGCTTTATCGGCGGAATAGCTAAGATAGGAAATACGGCGACGCATATCGACACAAGGGCGTTGTCAAGCAAATATTGGGGCGACGAAAGTACGGGAAGCACAAACAGCATATGGAATCAAAAATCCGGCTGTACGAGCTTTTACACATGGTTTAACAAGGCAAAGCCCAAGGAAACGCTGGTGACGTACAAGGTGAAAAAAACTGTTAATTTGCGCCAAACGCCGTTTAAGTTGAGCGGCAATAAAGCGGGCAAGCTGAAAAAGGGCGCGTCGGTAAAGGTCGTCAAAGGCGGCAGAGTGGAGTATGACGGAATAACATTTTACAAGGTAAAGCTAAACGGCTGCTGTTACTGGGTGAATAAAAACTATTTGACAAAGTGAATATACAAAACAGACCCGCCGGGCAGGACAATCCCTACCCGGCGGGTTTTTTGTTAGTGGGGGTTATCGGTCGGAAATATGAAGCGTAGAATAAATAATTTTAGTAACAAAAAATAGTAACAAAAGGGGTTTAGTTACGTAAAACCAGTAAAAAATATTTGTGCAAGAGTAACAATGCCATAGAATAAAAACAGGGCATTTATTGTTAAAATACAACAATAAATGCCCTGTTTTGCGCTTTTGGCGGAGAAGGGGAGACTCGAACTCCCGCGCCGGTTGCCCGACCTACGCCCTTAGCAGGGGCGCCTCGTCACCAACTTGAGTACTTCTCCGTTTGGTAACTGGTTTTTAGTATGAATGCCGTTTAAACCGAAACCCGGTGAACGACAGATATTATGATACCACGCTTTGCCGACATTGTCAAGACAAAATACAGAGGTTGATTTTATTTATTGCAGGTTTGCCTTTTAACGTCGGCTGCACCGCTGTTAGCTGACTTGACGATTCGGATTTTTGATAAAACTTCGCGCGGCAAAATATGCAAAGCCGTATAAAAAGGTATTATTGACAAGAGAGAGTGTGTGGTGATAACATTAACATGAAATTAGTATAGATTAACCGCAATCAATAAATAATATGGCGGAGATTTGGAGGCTTTATCATGTTTAAAATAACTGTTGGCGTAGAAGGCATGGCATGCGGAATGTGCGAAGCGCATGTTAACGATGCTGTACGCAGCGCATTTTCGGTCAAAAAAGTGAATTCATCTCATACTAAAAAAGAAACTGTCATAATAACCGAGAGCGATATTTCTGAAAGCGAGCTTACGGATGTAATAACTAAAACCGGGTATGAGGTCGTGTCGGTAGAAAAACAGCCGTATGAGTCAAAAGGATTTTTTGCGTCGCTTAGAAAAAAGTAGGATACGTTCTTTAAACCGAAGGGATGTATAGAATATGGGGCTTGAAATTATAAAGGGGCTGTTGATTCCGTTTTTGGGAACATCGCTTGGATCGGCATGTGTGTTTTTTATGCGGAAAAATCTGAACGCTATGGTTCAGAGGGCTCTTACCGGTTTTGCCGCGGGCGTTATGGTTGCGGCTTCGGTTTGGAGTCTGCTTATTCCGTCTATCGAACAAGCTCAGGAAATGGGAAAGCTTTCGTTTATTCCGGCTGCCATTGGATTTTTGATAGGTATCTTGTTTTTACTGCTGCTTGATAAGCTGATACCTCATTTGCATATGAACAGCAGTGAATCTGAAGGGCCTAAAAGCAGCTTGTCAAAAACCGCGAAGCTTGTTTTGGCGGTCACGCTTCATAATATTCCTGAGGGAATGGCGCTGGGAGCAGTGTATGCGGGTCTTGCGTACGGTAATCCCGAAATAACAGTCACCGGCGCGCTTGCACTGGCTGTTGGAATCGCAATACAGAATTTCCCCGAGGGAGCGATTATATCAATGCCGCTGAAGGCTCAGGGAACCGGCAGGGCTAAAGCGTTTTTGTACGGAGTTATTTCGGGCGCTGCGGAGCCTGTGGGCGCCGCACTTACCATTCTTGCGGCGGGATTTTTTATTCCGTTTATGCCGTATCTGCTGAGCTTTGCCGCGGGCGCAATGATATATGTTGTAGTGGAGGAACTGATTCCCGAAATGTCGTCAGGTGAGCATTCCAATGTCGGAACGGTGATGTTCGCCGCGGGATTTGTGTTCATGATGATTTTAGATGTTGCGCTGGGATAAATGTGTATAACGATAAAGGCTCTCTTGACAAAGAGAGCCTTTTGCAGTTTTATTTTTTAAAAAAATCGCTTTGTTATTCATTGGCGTATTTTTAAGTGAAACAACGTTCTATGGATTTTTAAAAACATAACATGCGTTCATGCGAATTTTTTTGTGCTTTGCTATTGACAAGGTTTTTTATTTATAATATAATGTAAAAGCTGTTTATTAATAGAAACGGAGAAGTCGCCTAGCCCGGTTTATGGCGCACGACTGGAACTCGTGTATGCGTTAATAGCGCATCGAGGGTTCGAATCCCTCCTTCTCCGCCAAAAGAGCAAAGCAGGGTGTTTATTGTTGATTTATAACAATAAACACCCTGCTTTGTGTCACAGTAAAAATAAGCCCCTGCTATGCAGGGGAGGGAAGATTTTTAGATATAAGTATGAGCTGCTGTGCCGGAATAAAAGTGG
>CAZHWR010000073.1:0-5964 GCA_964536085.1 uncultured Oscillospiraceae bacterium | reverse complement strand
ACGGGGTCGGTAAAGGTAGGGTTGATTATCGTTACCGAAGCTGTATCTGAAACGGTAACGGAAAACTGCTCACGGAGCTGTATTTTGCCCGTCGTACTGTATTCCACATCGGGGTTGATACCCAGCTCTGCCGCAAGCTGAGATTGAAGCTGATATGTCGATTGGTTTATTTCGCCGTTTGCCTCAATATCCCGTACAAGCACCTTTGCCATGTAATCGAGATTTTGCTTTGCGATAAAGGGCTGCCATATTGCCGTAAGGGTCATAATCAGGCTCATGATTATGAACAATTCTATAAGTATCTCAAAGTATGCTTCTGATTTTTTGCGCATTTATATCTCCGCCTTAGAATTTGAATTTTTCGCGTATGGTGTCAATTACGTCTCCCCACAAATCGGGAACGGCTGTATTGAGCAAACCGAGAAGCGTGACGCCCAAAAGTACGACTATAAGGATTTTGACAAGCATATCAAGGTACGCTTCTCCCTTCTTTTTGCGAGGAGTAAAAACTTTTTGCATCAACTGAGTAACACAGGCTGTCAAGTACATCATAAGCAGAAGACCTCCTTCCTACGAAATTATGCCGCCAAGTCCGGTTTTCAGATTCATGAAGATGGCGTAAAGATATACGGCTATAAGCATGACCGTCAGGACGATGGTGGCGCGTTTGATTTTTGAAGGGCGCTTTGCGACCTCCTTTTTCAGATTTTCTTTTGCCAACATATTCATTGTTTGTTCCGTGATGGCAAAAAAAGTTGATTGATCCTCTCCGGCGTTGGCGGCGATAACGCCGCCGATGAAGTCGGTGAGATAAGATATATTTACCCGTTCGGCGAGGTGGGTAAGAGCTTCGGTTTCGTCCACGTTTGTACGCAGTTCCGCCAGAAGCACATTGAGATCATATTTGAGCGGACCGGCAATTTCGACATACTTTTCCACGCAGCTCCGCAGTCGGCGGTCTGTTTTAGACGCGCTGTTGTATGTGCGGACGAAGCGGGGAAGTTCGTTTATGATTCCCATATTAAGCTCCCGAATTTTGTCGTCCGCCTGATGCATATACTTAAAGTACATTACGACGCCCAACAACACACCGAAAAGGGAGAACATGGGTATGCCCAACGGTATGGCAAGCAGCGACGCGCATATTATGAGTGCCGATATGACGATTGCCTTTGCTTGATATTCCTCCGGCGTCATGAGTATGTCGGCGCGGGCAAGGGTGCGCACCATTTTGTTGCGCTTGTATTCGTCGATTCTAATAAATAACGCCGCAAACTTAATGATGGGGGCAAGGATTGACCCGTCGAGGGTTACGCTTTTGGATTTTTTGCCCGCAATGTCTTTTACGATTTTGTCTGTCTTTATCGACGGAAATGTGATAAAGCAGCGTGCCAGCGTAAACAGCCCGTATGAGAGAATCAGAATAAAAAGTAATCTTAAAAAAGCGCTCACTTTATCACCTCCTATGAAAGACTTGCGGGTTTGTTTATTTTGATGACATATGCCGTGCCGAGTATTGCCACAAGGAAGGTAATCGCTATCAAAATCTGTCCTCCCAAGGTGCCTACGAGTATATCATACCAGTCCTTGTTAAGGAAGCGAAGCATCGGTATATTTGCCAAAACAACCGCTTCCACGCTTACGAAATCCTTGTATATTGCCGCGGTTTCGGTTGCAAGCTCCTCGTTTATCTGGCGCACATCAGCCATCTTTTTTATTATGGGCGAAAGACTTTGCTTGTGCAGCCTGTCTTGCTGGCAAAGTATCAGCACATCGCACCATTCGCGCCAAAAGGGATTGTCCACAGCTTCTCTCATGCGGCGTATATTGCGCACATCTGAGCTGTCTATAAAGGTTTTCGAGGTCACAAAATCTTGAAAAACCTTGCGCAGCGGCATTTCGATATTGGGAAGATTTTTCTTAATAGCGTCGGTAATGCTGTCGGTTGACATATATGTGTTAGTGATAATTCCGAGTACCGTTTCTATTTGTTCCGACAGCCACTGTTTGTATCTTGTGGTTTTGACGCCCAATATCCACCACGGTATGACGGGCAAGCCGCCCACCAAAACAAGCGCCAAGAATATGTTCCCGTGCCATATTAAGCCCAAAACCGCTCCTGTAACGCTCAATCCTCCCATGATATACAGGTATTGAGTGAACGACAGTTTGGAATGCTCCAAAGCCGCCGTCGCGTTTGCCTTGAATTTTTCCCATTTTGTGAGTTTTTTGCCCGCAATGTTCAGGCGCTTATTTTCTTTTAATCTTCTGTCTGCGTCCTCAATGCGTCTCAGTTTTATGACCGTCGGCTTTTTCCGCATAAATACAAGCACGAAAAATCCCGCACACAGCAGTATGAATACAGCTATTCTCATGTTATCCCTCCCATGCCTTCGGTCCATTGTGCCGACGCATATTTGGAGATTTCACTGAGCGGCGCGCCGTTTTCAAGCATACGATCCGCAATCTTGTCGGAAATTCGACCGACCTGATAGTGCTGACCGTTGATTTTGCCGTTATTTCCCATACCGCCGTTTCGGAAGCGGAAAATATCATTGCAGATGAAATCGTCGTTTTGGTACGAAATACCTTCCACAATGCTTAGATATTTGCGGCTGCCGTCTATCATTTTTTTCTTATACACCACAATCGGGAAAGCGTCTACGATATTTTTCGCAAGTCTTGTCTCAGAGCTGACGTGACCGCTTTGCTCACACATGGACAGTATTCTTGCATACGCGTCCGCAGCGGAGTTTGCGTGTAGCGTTGTTGCGACCGTATGTCCCGTTCTTGCCGCTTCCTGCGCATCCAAGGCTTCACTGCCGCGCATTTCCGCCGGAACGATGATATGCGGGTGATAGCGCAGTGACGCTTTTACGAGCCGTTGACTGTCCACCTTTGCGGACGGGCAGGTAATCCAGTTTACAACGCGGTTGCTTACGCGCCCGTTTTCGTCGCGCTTTATGAGCCGTAGCTCGCGTACTCCTTCTTCGATCGTCACGATGCGATAATATTCGGGGCACAAATTTAAAAATACGTTTAAGTCGGTGGTTTTGCCGCTTGATGTTCCGCCCGCGAAAGCAACCGATATACCGCTTGTAAGACAGAGATAGACAAAGTCCATTTCCTCTTTTGTACAGGTGCCGAGGTTTAACATATCGTCTGCGGTGAAGGTGTCTTCACGCTGTTTACGAATGGAAGCCGACGCTCCGATTTCCTTGTCGTTTACGGGGCTGATGGTTGCGGATATTCTTACGCCCTGTGACATATAGCTGTCCTGCACGGGTTCGCTTCCGTCAAGCACCAAGCCGCCGAGAGCAACCATTTTTTTCGTAATGTCGATACTTTGTGTCGGGCTTAGGAAGGTATCACCGATTTTTTCAACATCTCCGCCCGCGTATTCAACCTCGACGTCTTCCCACGAATTAATGTTTATCTCTTCTACGTTGGGATCGTAGAGATATTTTGTTAGGAAGCCGAAACCCGCCATATCCTCATATAGCTTTTCGCACAGCGCGGAATTTTCCTTTATTTCGGCGCATAGGAGATTAAGCTTGATTACATATGACGATATTAGCCGTTTCAAAACCTCCGCACTGTCCTTTGATGTGATAACCTTACTCAGCTCGTCGGCGTGATTTTTGCTTACGACGTTTCGTATTGTTGTAAGTATTTCTATATACGGTTTAGGCACGGCTTTTTCCTTTACGGCGTGTACAGCCGTTGTGTCGCCGCTTTCGTGACGCTGCTCCAGCTCATATACCGCGTCAAAAATATCAATCGCCACCTGTAATCCCTCCTCTTATCAGCTTTAGCAGTTCCTTCATCGCTTTTGCGTAATCCGATTTAGCTTTTTTCCCTCCAACCGCCGGAACGCCCTCGTTCGCCGCCTGCTTGACAGCAGGATCATACGGGACATTGACGTCGAAGGACGCGCCGTACATTTCTTCCGCACGGTGCAGACTGATATTGTTTTCATTTGCGTATAAAACATTTATAGCCGTCGGGAATTTGTCAATAAACGGTTTTGAGGCTTTTGCCCGTACAAGTCCCTGCACATTGGGGTGTATCAGGTTGACAACCACGTTCGCATATACCAAAGCCCATAGCTTGTATGGATTGTTCGGCGCAGCCTCGCAATCGACTACGGTGTAATCAAATTTGTTTTTAAGCTCTGTTATCAGCTCCTTTATATGCTCGTCATTCAGTTGACTGTCCTTGCCGAGATGGTCAAAGTATGTTGTTTCGCTGTGCGCCGACAGTAAAAAAAGATTATCCCTGTCAGGTACGGGGAAAACCGCCGCCGCCAAATCCACATCGCCGGAGTGGCTTATTTTGCTGAAGCTTTTTTCGGGTGGAATTTCTGTGCCGAAAAAGTAACCTATACTGCCGCAAGAAAGGTCTGTGTCAAATAAGCAGGTCAAATCGTTATCGCTGAGAAGCCAAGACAGGTTTACCGCTGCGGTCGTTTTGCCGCCGAAGCCTGTTACCGCAATCAGTCTACCCATCAGCTTTCACCTTCCTCTGTTGTTTCTTCTTCTCCGCCCATACCCGCAAAGGCAAGATGTATTGTACTGTTGTTTTCAAGGGTTATGAGTTGTTCTGCCTGTGCCTTTGAGCAAAGGAGCGTTACGGACGCGGGAATTGTACCCTCCGTTATGCTTTCGCCTTTGCTTCCGTATACGGCAAGCACCTCTAAGCTCATCAATTCGGGAACAACAATAAGACCGTCCTCGTCGTTGTAGCCGTAAACGGAAACGGTATCGCCTTCTTCAACCTTGCCGCCGACGGATGATGAAAGATTGTCCATTGTTACGGCAACGGCGTAACGGTCGTTTTCGGCGTCAGCCTTGTATAGGTTGCTGTCCGCCCTTGACGTACTGAGCTTTGAGGGTAAAATGTAGTCGTCGGGGTATATATCCGTTACGGCGTACTTGCCGATAATTTTGTCCTTATCGGTTATTGCTCCCGCCGGAGCTTCCGTGCTGAGTACCTCTGTCAATATATCTTCTGTTATTATACTGCCCTTTGACACTATGCTTTTTGTTTTTATCACTTCCACGCCCTCGGCGTTTTTCTTGTTTTGGTTCGGAATAAGCACAAAGGCAATAATTGCCGAAAGTAAAACGCATAAGCCAAAAATGACGTATTTGCTTTTTATAAGCTCTTTTATGTTTTTCACTTACATTCCTCCAGCTTCCAAGATTTTGTCGTATGTTTCCGCATTTGCGGTACCGTTAAAAATATCGGGTTCAAACTCCGCAAACAATACATTGCTTTTCGCGAAAAGCTCTTTGAGGTCAAGCCGTTCATTCCGCGACGCAAGATTCAGCAGCAAAATCGTGCCGCTTTTGAGGGCAAAAGCGTTGTACAGGCTGTATACGGCGGTCAGGCTTTTGGGCTTGCACGTCGATACGATAACCTTTATATCAGCGGAATCAAAGGATGAAGTAAAGCCATCCGGCAAGCCGTAGTCCTCAATGACGGCGTCAAAGCCGTCAATGTCGGGCAGTTCGCCCGAAAACACGGGCAAAAAATCCAGATACCGGCAACCGTTTTTCGCTTCTTTGTATATATCCGTCCATATGCCGTAGCTGTCCGCCGTATCTGCTAAGATGCTGATATTGGAGTATGTACCCGTTTTCATCTTTGACCTTTATCCATTTACCGCGGGCACTGTTGCTGCCCGATGACACATATGTGACATCTATGGGAAGCTTTATCTCCTCATTTGTCATACTCCTATCTACTCCCGCGTGATTTGTGCTTGCGCCGGCGATACCCGTATTTCTCGCTCCCGTTTTGCTTGTTATTTTATGCTCCGCAAATGGGCTGTTTCTGTTTATGTACAGATCTGTTTGCTTGGTATTATAGAAGTTTACGGAATATGTTGCGCTTCCCGATTCTTCTGTTTTTCCATTGCTTCGCGGATAGAGCTGGGCGGCTGAATGTTTTTGACCTCGA
>CAZHWR010000072.1:0-6120 GCA_964536085.1 uncultured Oscillospiraceae bacterium | reverse complement strand
CCTGCTTACCGTTTACATACAGCACCGTCTTGCCGTTTACTACCTGTGTGCCGTTTGTAACCGCGGGAGGTGTAGTAGTTGAGCCTGAGTTGTTCGTATCGGTCTTTTCAGCGATGATAAGAGTATACTCTTTAATCGTTCCGTCCTGCGCAGTCACTGTGATTTTGCCTGACGCAGAATCATATACAGCAGTCGCATTTTTATCCTCCGCGGTAATTACAACGCTGTGCGACTCCGCTTTTGCGACAGTTACCGCAAACGCATCGCCGGTTCGGATCGCTTCCAGATTATCCACCTTCACTGATGCGATTTCAGTGTTGCTGCTCAAAATATCCGTGACTGCAAGCGTATATTCCTTTACCGTGCCGTCCTCGGCAGTAACGGTTATTATACCCGTTTCCGCGTTATACACAGCCGCCGCATTGTTATCCGACGTTACGACCTCAACGCTGTGCGAGTCGGCATACGGGACAGCGGCGGCAAAGCCCTGACCGTCAGCACTGGCAGCAACGCCGTCAACCGTTACCGATTCAATATCGGTGTTGGACGAATACTGAATGCTGAAGCTGAATTTTCCGCTGACTGCTTCAAACACCGCTTTGCCGTCTGCGGTTTCAACACATTCTATACCGTTTTGTTCAAGCGTCAACTCGCCTGCTTTTACTCCGTTTACAGTAATCTCGTTGTATTCTGTGGCGGGAATTGATATTTCAGCCGTAGTGTTCGCAGGAATTTCCGAGTTGTAGCTGAAATATCCGTTTTCGTATTTCCAGTTGCTCACGATAGTTCCGTAAGGGCTTTCGTATGAACAATTCACATATCCTATCGAACTGTCGGGCTCAGGCTGCAATACTATCCGTTTAAAACCGGTATTTTGAGTATCTGTGCTGATTCCCGCCATATAACCGAACATCCACTCGGAAACCGCGCCGTAGGCGTAGTGATTGAACGAGTTCATGCTGACGTCTCCGAAGCCGCTTTCCTTTGTATACGAATTCCAGCGCTCCCAAATAGTCGTCGCGCCCTGATTCACTGAATACAACCACGAGGGATTTTCCTCCTGAAGCAGCAGCTTATACGCTACGTCGCTCGCGCCGATATCGGAAAGTGTTTGCATTATTACCGATGTTCCCAAAAATCCTGTTTGCAGCTTGTTTGAGTTACGGCTTATGTTGTTTAAAAGCGTCTGTTTAACTGTTTCCCTTGAAGCCTCGTCGGGCAGAAGATCGAATTTAAGCGCCATAAGGCAAACGGTCTGTTCAGTGCGCTTTAAATTTCCCTTCGCGTTCACATAATTGCTTATGAAATATTCCTTCTCGTCCTCATAAACCTGCTGATACCTTGCCGCGTCTTCAGTCTTTCCTATCGCATTCGCCATTTCGACCATCAAAAGCGCGTCGTAAGCGTAGTAAACAACGCCGAGCATGGATTTTATCGTTTCGTCGTTACTTTCATAGGCAAGCCAGTCGCCGTAGTCGTGACCCGCTCCCTTTTTGTTCGTGGACGCCATAAACACGTCCATAAACTTTTTCATAGCTTCATAGTTTTCTTTGATTATCGACTTATCACCGTACATTTTATACAGGTTATACGGTATAATAACGCCCGCGTCGCACCAGCCGAGCTGCCCTGTTGAGCCGTAATTTTCATAAGGAGCAGTACCTGTAAACGCACCGTCCGAGCGCTGTGCGTCGCGCATATCCTGAGTGAATTTTCTCAAAAACGCCTTTGAATCGGCGTTGTAAGCCGCAGCCCCGGAGAACACCTGAGCGTCCGCTGTCCAGCCCTGTCGTTCGTCGCGCTGCGGGCAGTCGGTCGGCACGCTGAGATAGTTGCTGTACTGACCCCACTTGATATTGCTTATAAGCTGATTTACCTTGCTGTCGGACGTTTCAATAAAGCCTGTATCTTCCAAAGCCGAAGTGGTAACAAGACCTTTAATGCTTTTGAATGTAACGTCCTTAGAGGCGGTAACAGAAAGATATCTGAAGCCATAGAAGGTGTTGGTGGGATGATATGTTTCATCGCCGTCACCGCTCATAATATATCTTGTCGTTGCGGCGGCGGAGCGGAGATTCGCGGTGTAAACGCTTCCCTCGGCGCCGTCGTTTCCGCGCGATTTAAGTCCGTCGTTGTCGTTGAGCATTTCACCGTGGCGTATAGTTATTACCGTACCGCTGTCGCCGTTTACGGTTATCTGCTCCCAGCCCGCAAAGTTCTGACCCAGATCAACTACCGCCGTCTCGCCTTTTTTGAGGGCAAATTCCCCGCCGGAGTATTCGCCGGTCACATTAATCGTTCCGTATTTTGATGATGTTTCTCCCGTGACGCCGTTATATACCGTCACGGTTTTTGCCGAAAGCACCAGGTCGCTACGTATTCTTACTTCAGCGCCCGCCTGAGCGCAGAGCACGCCGGAAAACTGCGTATCTTTTTTGGCGTAATACCAGCCTGAATCATCGAAGCTTATATCGCGGTAGGATACGTCGGCGTTTGCATCGTAAATTTCACCGCCGTAAATATCGCCGTACAGCACAGGACCTGTAGTGCAGCTTTTCCACGAGGAATCCGTTATCACAATATCCTGAGTGCCGTCCTGATAGGTTATCAGCAGCTTTGCCTTAAACGCGCTGTTTGTGCCGTAATTTCCCGTGATGGCTCCGCCCCACCAGCCTGTGGTAACCGAAGCCGAAACGGTATTTTGCGCATTGCTGTTTATATAATCAGTTACATCGTAGGTGTAGTAAAACGCGCGGACTCCGGGCTTTGTATAACCGGGTTTTAACTCGTCGTATGTAACGGTGCCGTCATCATTTTTAGTTCCGATTCTTTCGCCGTTTATATATGCGTCGAACACACCCAGACCCGACATATATATTTTTGCCGAGGCGACCTGTTTTTGGGCTTTGAACTCCTTGCGGAAGGTGTCCGCTCCTGAGTATGCAAGTGTCACGCCGTTATTTCCCGCCGCTATATATTTTCCGTTTTCAATCTCACCCGAGGCAAACGGATTCAGCGATTCGAAATCATAGCTGTAAACCACTTCGCCCGATTCATTATTGAGATAATTAATAAGAGTGAAATTGTCGATAGTGCCTGTTTCGTCCCCGGATGTACGGGTTCCTATACCGCCGATAACGGGAGTATGCGCAACAGCGCCCGTGCCTGTTTTTGCACCTACGGTCAACGTATCGACCAATGTGCCGTTTACATAAGTTTTAATATTATCCTGCGTAACATCTATTTTAATGTGCGCTTCGGTTTTGGAAAACTCATCGGTTGAACCAACTATAGAAGTTATATCCTTCACATTGCTTGTGTAAACCGAGAATGTCCCGCCTATGTAAGCGTGAGGACGGAACAATACTCTTCCCGGAGTTTCCTCCGTATTAAACTGCCACATATAAAGGTTTTTGTTGTCAACCGCGCTGAAAACAAGACTGACCGCATCAGTTTGACAGGTGATATCCGCTTCGACCGAATATTTGATTTGTTCGGTATCGACTTGCGACTCTTCAAGGGAAACAAGCGTTGAGCCCGCGGTATAGGTAGTATAGAGTCTGCCGCTTGTAATACTTCCCGCGTCAAACGGATTTACGCCGTCGTCAAAATCATATGATTTAACCGCCTGTCCGCTTTCGTCTGATGAATAATCGGTTACGACAATATTGTCCATCCAGCCGTCTTCTTTTTCCTGATAATCGGCTCTGAAACCGAGAACACAGCCCGCTCCCTCGGGATTTATTCCGCCGAGCTGAGAAAAAGCGATGGTGTTGACCTCGCTGCCGTTGACAAACGTTGTAACCGCATTGTTTTTAACCCGAATCTGCAAATGCTGAACACCGATCACACCGCCGTTTGCCTTATCGGTGATATCAGTCTCGCCGACAACTGTGAAGTTTCCGTTTTTGCAGTAATGCGGCCTGAGCAGAAGCTTGTTAGTATTTTTTTCATCAGTGCGAAGCTGCCACATTAAAAAGTTGCTTTTATCCTGCGCCTCAAAAATAAGCGCGACGCCGGTGTTGATTATCCTGATATCAACGTCGATGGTGTAATCCGCCTGTTTTTCAACAGGGTTCTCCATCACAGTTGTCGAATCGCCTGTTTTAATCCAATACGCGCCACTCCAGTCCTCTTCGTCTAGCAGACCCGTTTCAAAAAATGTCTCCTCTGACGGACTGAGCTTGTCGCCTTGCGAATTCCAGACAGATACCGTCCATCCGTACCGCTTTGACGATTCAAGCGTGCTTCCTTCGTACTTAATCGAAACCGATTCGTCCGATTCGACTTTTCCTGAATCCCAAACCACATCGGAACTGTCGGAGATATCCCAAACCGTTATTTGATAAGCGGTTTGTTTTTCGCCCGTTAAGGTCGACGTCATCTGCCATGAAAAGCTGGGGTTTGTATCTATTCCTATCGGATTAACAACGTCGTTCACCTTCAGATTCACAATTTCGGTTTGCTCTTTTGCCGAAGCAGTTGCAGGGATCGACCCGATCAGCAAGCATGCAGACATAATAACTGCGGCCCCCTTTTTCAAAATATTCATATTTACACCTCTTTTTATAAAATAAACACAGTCGAACATTTACTATAAATATATCACCTATCCGCAAAAATTTAAAGGTCGCAATTTGACCGAAAAACTAACCTTATTTGCAGTATAGCGGAGAAAAAAAACAGAGGAGCCTATGCTCCTCTGTTTTCGCCGCTAATTATAATACACTAATTTGTAAAATGTAGGATATTCATTTAAAAACTGCTGCAAATTTGTCCTGGAGGAGGTTTCCGGGTCATTAATGGTAAATTGGGACGCCGAAAGCGAATCGCCTCCGCCAAATCCCTTGACCACTACCCAGTGCTGTTTGCCCGATGAGTTTTTAGCGCCCATTAAAACAGGCTTGCCGCTTGCAAGCAGATTATAAATCTTCTCAAGATATCCGGAGCTTGAAGTGTCGTTCAAGTAGTTCGACGGCCAGTACAGATTCCCCGATGACGAATAACTCAATTTTTTCGACATCGCGTCAGGATAAATCGTCGTGCCGGTTCTGTACGATTCCATCATGGCAATTGCAGTGGTTGTACATCCGACGCTTCCTATGGTTTTCCCTGAGCTTCCCAACGTGACATTTGCCCAGCGGCTGTCTGTTTGTTTAAAATCCGAAACACTCAAAGCCACAGACGAATATGCGGAGGCCTTTTTCAGATAACTGCTGCTGGCATATCCGACGTCGGTTCCTGCGTATAAAACCTTGCTCCAACCGCCTGATTCGGACAGTATGACCACCTGCTTTCCTTTAGCAAGAGAGCCGACAATGCTGTAATTTGTCCCAGCGCCGCTTCTCACATTTAAGTTTGTAGACTCGGTGTTTACCGTGGCAGTCACGGTAGAAATCTGAGATATATAATCTTTATGGCAATATCCGGTTTTGCCGTCCGAATATTCCACCTGCCACCAATCGCCCGATTTTGAAATCAGCGTTACCATGCTTCCCTTTGCAAGTGAAGCGACGACCGAATATCCCGTACCCGCGCCCAATCGCACATTGAGATTCGTGGACGAGGTTGTGACCTGACCTGCCGAAATTTCCGACTGAGCGGCGTATGCATGACTGTTCGCGGTTATCAGCATGCCGAAGCATATAGTCGTAGCCACAAAAACGGCGGACAATTTAGTAAAAATGTTCGTCACTTGTTTTTTCAACAATAAAATCTTCCTTTCCCGGAAATAAACTCGATTCACGTGGATTTATTTTAGTTGAATCAAAATTTCCTCGCCAACAAGCATAACATCCCTTGTGAGTTTTGACAATACGCCAAATGTTTGAAAAAATTGCAAACATTGTATGCACGGGAAGTTTTCAGAAAATATTCCAATTTTTGTATATAGCATTGCAAAAACATGCTTCCATTTATCATAACGTTTCAGTCAGCTTTAAGCGCAAAAAGCGCGATTATCATACATTTTATTCCCATTGAGGTTAAATCTGTGATTAAAAAATGCAAAAAATCTATTGACACGCCTTTTCAGTCATGGTATAATTCCAAATGTTGCTTGGGGTTATGCTGGTGTAGCTCAGTTGGTAGAGCAGCTGATTTGTAATCAGCAGGTCGGGG
>CAZHWR010000071.1:0-6319 GCA_964536085.1 uncultured Oscillospiraceae bacterium | reverse complement strand
GTTTTCTAAGCGCTCAATTTCAGCGTCAAGTTCTTCGTCTGTCATATTGTCTATATCCTCGGGGATTATAAATCTGTCATCAATTAAGAAATCAGGCATATCATTTCACCTCCCAAAAATCTATATCACTGACTTCCTTTATCTTTTTCAAAGCATTTAGTTGAGCCTCAAACTCCGAACAACCATTTTTTACAAAATTTTTTATATATGAGTTACACAGCCGTTCATCAATTTCTTCGTTTGCAACATACCCAAACACTTTACCGTTATGGCAAGCAATATATCCGCATTTATATCCATTACTGTAAAATGAATTAAAATCCGCCGCACTCGGTGGCATACTCTGTGGGTGTGTATGTATTGCACAAACATTTTTATATTTTGACAATAATTTATTCCTGCTGGCAGAGTTAATAATACCGCTTTCGTGCTTTTCATCTGTGGCTTTGGCAATTATTTTACCCGTGTCACCGTCAATCCAATACATATCCTCAAATTTTGTGCCGCTGCGGTGCTTTAAAGCGGTTTTTGCACAGCTATAGAGGGTCTTGTTCACTTCTTGATTTTCGCTTATGTTGTCAAACTTGCGTTTATATTCTCCGCTTTCTATGTACGTTTTATTCACAAGCGTGTCTTTGTTGCGCCCGTACCGCTGATTTTCCAGAGCCGCTGCATCACCCTTCACATTTATTATATCACTTTCCGCAGATTTGTCAACAGCTTTTGCAGTATTTTCTTCCTCATACTCAGGAAAATGCCGCCCTGTTGCTGCGAAAAATTCCGCGTCGTCCATGATGTCGCGCGATGCATAGCAGCGGCAGTTGCAATCCTCTGCCGCGACGCCGCTTTGCCCCGGCACTGGAGCTGTCGCGCCGCTTAACACCATGACAAAATCTTCATCCTGCAGCACCGTCTGACCTTGCATCTGGACATGACTCACCTCGCCGGTGTCTCTGACTCTGGCATCGCGCATGGTTTTCCATACCTTGACAAGCCTGTACTTGCTGTTGCTGTCCTTTAATGTGTCATCAATGCTGCTTGCAGCGTCGTTAAACCCGCCCTCGCGTACCCTGTGCGCCTCCGTGCGGGCTATCAGCATACTTTGATTACAGCCTATCTTAACCTTGTCGGTGATGCGCTTCGCCATTGTACTCATTCTGTCGCCCTGTGACAGTCCGATAGTGATTTCTCGCTTTATTCCGGCAATAACCTTCTTGCGCGACCTTTGCATCACAGGATCCAGTCTAAGCTTTGGAATGGGATTTTCCACCGAGCGTTTTATCGTCTCCGGCGTCACCGCCTTAATGGATTTCAGCGCATCCGCGAGGTCTTCCACCCTTTTGCTTTTCGCGACAGCGTCCGCCATGCCTTTATAGCACAGCTCATATGTGTCGTTTACCAAGCTGTTGACGGTATCATAGCATTTTGGCGTAATGCCCTCGTACTTGTTTATCACCTCTTCGCAAAATCGTGCATATTCGCCTTTTTTCTGCAAAATATCATATGTCAGCCGATCGTCCTCGGCATACTTTGCGTATTCCACGCCGAGAAATTCGCGAATATCGGTATAGCACTCCGTGAAATCCTCAAGCATTTTCTTTTCGGCTTCATACTCTCTATGCTCGGCTATCCTGCGCACCGTCCTAAGATGCGCATCAAGCGCTCTCTCCGATACCGCCATTATTCAACACCTTCGCCTGTAACGCCCTCATTGCCGCCTGTAAGCTCCGCAACTATATCGTCAAGGTTGTTATCATACTTCCTCAAAAGCTCCGTTAAACGGCTCATAACGCGCTCGTCAAGGCTATCACCGCCATTGTCGCCGAGGTCTATATCATATAAATCGTTTTGTTCTTCTTCAATCAGCTGCATTACATAGTCTATATCGTCTATGCCGCTGAACGCGAGCGAATACGCTACCCGTTTAGGCAGTCCCGCAGCTATCATCTGTGTTGCCGCCTGTGCCTCTGATACTAAATCAAGCGGGAAGTTGCGCTTGAAGTCCATAACGCACTGGAGCGGGTCAAACGCGATACTTTTCTTGTTCCATGCCGAGGCAAGCAGCTTGAACATATACGTTCCCGCAGCCTGCATTTTTGCCTGAAACATACCGCATTTTGTTTCCAGACCCGTGAGCTTGAATTTAAGAGATATTCCGCTTGCCGAATTGAATGTATCGTCATTCAGGTTCGGGGTCTTGCTGAATCTGTAAATGTTATCCTCTGTCCTTTTGAGCTGGTTGTCGGTGAATGTGTCGTTAATATCCTTTGTCAGGAAGTACGCTTTTCCCGATGCCGAGCCGGTGAATATCTTAATAGTACCCGTCTTTTGTGCTGCTTTCAGCTCCTCGTCCGAGGCGTTGATGTTTTCAAATACCATGTATGCCCGCGCAAAGCTTTCAAGCTCATTGTCGCAGTCTGAAAATTCGCGGTCATATGCGTCTATCAGCTCAAGCACGCTTTCAGCGTCGCCCGTAAGCTCTTTATTGTTCGGGATAATTTGCAGCGGGCAGAAATCAAACATATGCGGCTCTGACCTGATAAACTCCAAATGCCCCAGATTGCCCTGATAATAATATATATTTGCGCTGTCGTAAAACTCCACATTCCACACCGTCTTGTCATGGATGTCCTTAAATTTGTAGTATCTAAGCGCATATTTAGGCTCGGACAGCTCCGTGTTTGACAAAACTATCGTTTCAAACGGCTCAATCACCATGCACCGTTCATCGCCCGTCCCTTCCTCAATATAAAACAGCCGCGCGGCATACCCGCAGACAGCGGCAAATTTTGTAATCTCCATGTCGATGTCATACATATTATTGCGCGTTACAAAATCGGTCAGCGCCTTTGTCGCCGCAGCGATTGCATCTTCGCCGCCTGTCGTTTCCTGCGCTTCTTGCGTCGCACTGTAGCTATAGCTTACCGGCGCACCGGCGAAATAGCCGACCTTAAAATCAATAATCTCGCCGAAAAAGTCGTTGTTTATCCTGTTGTTTATCGCGTCCGGTTCATCGACAAAGCGCGGCTTGCGGCTGCGTATCGGCAAGCCTTCCTCTATCACCTTGTACCGCTCATACAGCTTTTTGTTATACTGCGCATTGTATTTATGCTTATTGATAATCCTGTACAGCAGATTGACGTCAACACCCTTATCGGGGGATATAGTCATGCTGTCAAGCGCGTCAAGCTCCGCCGCGTAATCGGGATATAAACACATCTTGTTTCTCATTTAGCGTGTACCTTCTTTCCGAGCCTTTGTATAAGCCTTTTATCCACCATAAGATACTTCCCGTCCGTGAGCGACAGTCCGCATTTTATGCAAAAATCCACATCGTTTATTCGTTTCCATTTATGCTTGCACATCCAAACATCACCCTTCTAAGTATATGATAACGGCTCCGCGCCATAGCGCAGCGCGTCAATAATATGGTTGTCCTTATCGACCGGCACATTGAGCGGCTGCCCGAATTTGTCCTTTGCCCACATATAATTGCTAAACTCGCGGATTGCGTTTTTGCACTTGTAATCTATGATTATGTCAAACCCCTGCAGCCACTGGATGCCGTACTGGATAGAACCCTTGCCCTTGACCGCCGGTATAGCTTTCATGCCGCGTGAGCACAGGTCAATAATGTTTTGCGCTCCCGCGCTGTCGCAGGTTACAAAGTCCTTGCCGAGCCGTTTTGACACCTCGGCGTACAGCTGATCAAGCGTCAGGTGCGATGCGTAAAATTCGTCAAAGATGTATATCTTTTTCTGCCCAAGCTCCACATCAAACGATACAAAGGCGTTAGGATCGTCAACACCGAAATCAAGACCATGATACACATTTGCAAAGCTTGGTATCATCGCCGACAAATCGGCGGTGCTCCAGTTGTCAAATACAATTCCCTCGGTAATGCCCCAATCGCCCTCGCCTGCTACCTTGTAGCGGTTTGGTCTGTTGATGCGCATATCCTCAAACATTTTTAAGTCGTTTTCGTCAAGCCACTCATTGCATTTGTATGTGGTTGTCATGGCAAGAATATCATCTGATATGGTATCAAAAAACCGAGTTTTCAGCCAATGCTGCTCCGACCATGGGTTAAATGTCAGCGTTATCTGCTTAAACAGCCCCGCCGGCGTGACGCCTCTGATAGCCTCGTCAAGCATATTAAAATCATCTTCATTCATCACCTCATATGCTTCCTCGCATTGTGTTGCGGATAAGTCGCTCCCGCTTATCCTCTGTATGTTTCCATACAGAGCAGACTATATCTTCACGCTTATATATAATAAGCGCGCTTCCCGTTTCGGGTGCGCTTGCACCCTACTCTACTAACCGAAAGGCGCCCTCGCTCCCTTTCCGCTTTCGATAGTCGTTGAACGTTCTACTTGACATTTTTATAGGTTTTGTTATTTACAATCAATCCGACAACTCTGTTTGACACGCCATATTTTTTAGCAAGTGCCACAGTCCCGAACTTTTTGCTGTTTGGAACATATAAGTTTCGGATTTCTCTTACTTGTTTGTCGGTAAGTTTTGCATTGGAATTTTGAGTGCCTGCCTGTGAAGCCTTTAGTCCTAACTTATAAGCGTGCAACATTTGTTGTGTACGGTCAGCCCATTCCAGATTGGAAGCCGCATTATTCTGTTTGTTCCCGTCTATATGGTTGACTGTTTCTTTGTTCTTTGGATTAGGAATAAAAGCCTCCGCAACCAATCTATGAACCCTCGCCGTTTTGTCCTTGCTTTGATGTCGCAGCCTTATTTTTACATATCCATCATGCGTAAGGCTTGTAGAGCGGATCTTTTCGTTCCGTTTAGCCGTGCCGCACCAACCGCCAAGACTTTTTACGCGCCCAAGATTGCTTATTTGATAGAATCCTTCAAAACCTTTAATATCTTTCCATTCTTCCGCCATGACAACTCATTCCTTTTTAGTCAAGTAGCTTCGCTGCTGATTGCCCTCGTCTTTACGTTAGGGTGTTCCAGCAATTAGAGAAGTTTATTTTTACGATGTGAACCGATACGTTAATCCACATCCAGCACAGCACGCCGACCTCGACGGTGATTGACGTCACCTTCAAAGGATCGTCCAAGCCTCTAAAGTATATCTTTTGCCCCGTAGGGATGTACGTCATCTCAAGCGGATTCATATTTATTTTCCAGTACTGGTCTACGTTAAGCCGGTGTATTGCCCATTTCAGCTCTGTGAAGCAGCTGTTTTTAAGCGTAGCCGCCACCTGCCGGATTACAAGCAGATTCGCGTCGGGGTATTTCATCAGGTTTACGATGCTCCATAGTGCCATTGTTTTGGACTTTTTCGAGCCTCTTGAACCTTTGACAACCCTATATCTGCCTGTGTATTTCCAAAATGTGCCATACCCTTTGCCTACCACGTCCGGAAGCCTAATCTTCAAGTTCTTCTTCACCTGTAATCACCACCGGCACAGCCGAATTGACAGTCACATTTTCGGTAAATAGTCCGTACCGTTTGCCAAGCAGCTCCGCCGCCTTGAGCTTGTCCCGCGCCGAAGGTTTCCCGTCTTTAAACTCCTCCGAGCCGTCGCAAAGCCTAAGCGGAACCGTCTCGACCTTCTCTCCGCGCATAACGGATGTGAGAAACTCGATAATTTCGTCCGCCTCCGCCGTCCTCTCCCTGTGCAGCTCGGCTAATCTTGCGTCTATCTCCGCCGCAACTTCCTCATCCTTCATCAGCCGGCTTGCCGCCTGCGCCGCGCCTTTCTCGCTGTACCCCGCCGCAATAGCCGCCGCCGTCTGATTTCGCCGAACGTCGCTTACATACGCTTCTATAAACGCTTTCTTTTTCCTCGTCACAAATTTCTCGCCTCCCCGCCGCCTTAATTCTTAATTCTCAATTCTCAATTCTCAATTTTGTTAACCTTTTTTCGCTTTTTTTTAAATCCCTTCAATTATCGCGCCCGCGCGCGCGCGTCCGCCTTAACAAAACTTAACAAAAAAGCAGCCTCCTCCGTCTGTTGGCAAACAGACCGGCAGCCGCCTTGATTTTCGATTCTTTAGCCGTCCTGCAAAGCGTCCGTCAGGACGATTTGGAGGAACGGGCGGGACCTCAAGTGTTTGCTCCGCAAATGCGGAAGTGGAAGTTCTAATCCTCAATTGTCAATTGTCAATTCTCAATTATTCTTTTTCGCTATTGTACATTATACCACAGGTGGTCTGTCACTTCCTTTCATGCATCAAATCAACCGTCGGCAAACGGCAAGCGGCGCGGCATGGTGCGAACCGAAAAATACCTATTACCGCTATGAATATTGTTTCATGCGCCGCTCACCGCCGCTGAATAACAAAAAGC
>CAZHWR010000070.1:0-6766 GCA_964536085.1 uncultured Oscillospiraceae bacterium | reverse complement strand
AAGAAATAAGCCACTTGGAGTGGTAGCGGGAAATCAAAGCAAACCAGCAAGCCCCTTTAGGGGCAGAACAAGGTCACCGGCTAGGCAGGTGACCTTGATTGCGTAACATTATAGTGTTTGCATAAGTATTTTTATTGATTTTATGCACATAGACTTGTTTTGTTACTATTTTTTGCTACTAAAAGCTTTTCTAAAGCCCTTAAGCATCACGATTACTCACGATACTTAATTCTGAGTTTATATCAATCGACACTTGATAAAATTCTCAAAACGTAATAGTATGTATTTAACATTATTAATTTCTCTTTTTATATAGCAATCTGTCTTTATCACAAAGCAGATAGCTTATTTTTTGCATTCCTTTATCATTTTGCAAGTAATGTCAGATATTAGATAAGGTTTTCTGTTCTCAAAAATGAGGGTTCTTCTTTACTCTTTGCCATAATTCGCTGATATAAATCAGAGAAAGGATGTATATGCATAAAAAATGGTATAAGGCAAAGGATATGAAAGCACCTCATATGACGACATAATCTTACATTCATTGAAAAATAACTTATTTATGATATAATAAAAAATAAAGCGGTCAAAAGCCGATGCTTTCAGCCGTGATTTATTCTGATTTGAAGGGAATGCTATAATGGAAAAAGAAATGTGGGGTCTTATAATAACCTGCGCGGCTGCGCTGCTGTGCGTTATTGTGATAAGCGCCTTAGTCAAGAGACAGAGAAATATAAAATCCGGGTTCCAAGGTGAAAAAAAGGTTGCAAATAAATTAAAGCGCTTCGCGATATCCCGCGGCTTTAAGCTGATTAACGGTATTTATCTTCCGCTTTATGACAAAACAACGCAGGTGGATCATATTTTGATCGGATATTTCGGAGTTATAGTTGTTGAAACCAAAAATTATAAAGGCTCTGTTTACGGCGACTTAAAGGCAAAAAGTTGGATGCATATAGTAGGGGATGATAAAAACGATTTTTACAATCCCATTATGCAAAATCAAGGTCATATTGATTGTATAAGAAATATTTTCTCCAAAAATAATATTTATAATGTAAAAATAGATAATCTGGTGGTTTTTGCCAACAAAAAAACCGAGCTATACATACCCAAATGCGACAATGTTATCAAAATAAACAAGCTGAATAAATTTTTACACCAGATAAAATACGAGGCGGACAACGATATTGATGTAGATAAAATTTACAACACGCTTATGGATTCGCGGGTGACAGATAAATCGCTGATTGCAAAGCATAACAAAAACGTAAAAAGGATGGCTAAAAATTAACGTTAGGAGAAATAATATGTCTGACTGTAAGCAAACGATTCAAAGTATTGAAAGCGGAGGATATGACCGGGAGTTTGAAAAGCTGTACGGAAAATCCAATGTTGTCAAACAGAAAGAACGGTACATAAAAGCTATTGAAAGCTTTGAAAAGCTTTACGGAAATAAAAGCGATATCGCGCTTTTTTCCGCTCCCGGAAGAACCGAAATCGGAGGAAACCACACCGACCACAATCACGGCAAGGTTATTGCTGCGAGCCTTAATCTGGACGTTATCGCCGTAGCCGCCAAAAGCGACAGCGGCATTATAAAGGTGAAGTCTAAAGGCTATGATATGGATATAATCGACGTGAACGACCTTATGCCGCACGAGGAGGAAATCAATAAATCCTGTTCGTTGATTCGCGGGACGGCGGCGGGCTTTAAAAACGACAGTCTTTGCGTCGGCGGATTTGAAGCGTACACCACTTCGAATGTTTTAAAAGGCTCGGGAATGTCGTCATCAGCGGCGTTCGAGGTTTTAATCGGAACAATGCTGAATCATTTTTATAACGAGGGAAAAGTGTCCGCAGTTAAAATCGCACAGATTGCCCAGTATGCGGAAAACGTCTTTTTCGGCAAGCCGTGCGGATTGATGGATCAGATGGCGTCGAGCGTGGGCGGAATCATCACGATTGATTTTGCAGACACGAAAAACCCGATGATTGAAAAGATAAATTACGATTTTAAAAACAGCAAAACGGCGCTGTGCATAGTTGACGTGGGCGGCGACCACGCGGATTTAACGCATGAGTACGCGTCGATTCCGTTTGAGATGAAGGACGTCGCGCAGCATTTGGGCTGTGAATTTTTGAGAGAAACCGATTTTAATACGATTTTTGCAAATCTGTCCAAGATAAGAAGCGCCTGCGGCGATCGCGCCGCATTGCGCGCCCTGCACTTTGTCTGCGAAAACGAGCGGGTCGACGCAATGGTAAAGGCGCTTAATTCCGGCGATTTTGAGGAGTTTAAAAGTCTGATAATAGAATCGGGAAATTCCTCTTATGAATATTTGCAGAACGTGTTCTGCTGTTCGGACGTTAGGAATCAGCCGATGTCGGTCGCGCTGTGTATATCAGAGAGGATTTTGCGTGGGGAAGGAGCGTGGCGTGTTCACGGCGGCGGCTTCGGCGGTACGATTCAGGCGTTTGTTCCGAACAGGCTTGTCGATGAATATACAAGCTCAATTGAGAGCGTTTTCGGAAAAGGAAGCTGCCATAACCTGTTTATAAGGAATTACGGCGGCGTTAAGCTTTGCATGGAGGAATAATTATGGCAGAATTGAGATGGCATCCGCTTATTAAGGATTGGGTCATGATAGCATCGCATCGGCAAAACAGACCGCAGATGCCAAAGGATTGGTGTCCGTTTTGCCCGGGCTCGGGCAAGGTGCCGGAGCATTTTGACGTTTTAAAGTACGACAATGATTTTCCCGCGCTTTCGCAGGATCCTCCAAAGCCGGACGACGTTGCAAACGACTTTTTCAAGGTCAAGCCGGCATACGGCAAGTGTGAGGTTATCCTGTATTCGCCAAATCATACCATAACGCTCCCTGAATTGAGCACTGAACACATCACAAAGCTTGTTGATTTGTGGTGCGAGCGTTTTGAGGACATAAGCTCGGACGAAAATATCAAGTATGTTTTCATCTTTGAAAACAGAGGGGACGTCGTAGGCGTTACAATGCCGCATCCGCACGGTCAGATATACGGCTATTCGGTAGTTCCGAAAAAGCTTGAGCTTGAGCTTGAAAGCGCAAAGGAATATTATAACGAGCATGAAAAATGCCTGTTTTGTGAAATGCTTGAGCAGGAAACCGCTTTTGAAAAGCGCGTGATATTCAAAAATAAGGATTTTACCGTTTTTCTCCCGTTTTTTACTGAATATCCGTACGGCGTTTACATAATGAGCAATGCGCACAAGCGTTATATCACTGAATTTACGGCCGAAGAGCGTGTGAGCCTTGCACAGACGCTTAAGGAAACTGCGGGAATGCTCGACAGCCTGTTTGATTATCGATTCCCGTATATGATGTGTATGCACAATGCACCGGTCAATCTCGATGATGACCGCATTGACGACGCATATCATTTTCACATTGAATTTTTCCCGCCTATGCGAAGCGCGACAAAGCAAAAATTCAATGCATCGAGTGAAACGGGAGCGTGGGCGCACTGCAACCCGACCTGCCCTGAGACTGCGGCGGAGGAGCTCCGTCAGGCGCACAGGCGTTTTTGCGCTTCCGCCGGAAAGAATCAATAGACGCAAGAGGCAGGATAAATTCGTTTGGCATTGTTGTTGGCTTAACCTAAATAGGGATAAAACGCCTGAAAACGGCTCTTTTCCCGCCTAAAAGCGGCTGAAATCCTTGAAATGCGCCAGCATATCTGCGGCTTCCAGCCGCTTTTATCCGAAAAAATTTCTCGCTTTCAGGTGCGAAGCAGTTTTGCATAGCATAAATTTTTCTTAGACAAAGTCAAAAATCGCAGGAATACTGACGTATTTCAAGATTTTTGGCGAAGTATAAGAAGAATTTTGTTCGGCAAAACCGTTTTCTCCTTATTTGGGTTAAGTCTTGGTTTACATAACAAATTTTATCATAAAAGCATGTGATAAAAAAATCACAAAGTTGTTTCCTATTTTTGTTTAAAAAATCACGAACTTTCAATTGCAAACTTTTGCTGTTTGTTGTATAATAAGCTAAGGTTTTTAGTGCTTTTAACCAATTGGCTCGGTCGTTTTTTCTTAACCGCGGTTTATGCCTGAAATTACAAATTGCAATATAAGGAGATTTTCAAATGGTTGATTGGTCGACGCTGTGGGCAACAGTAGTAGTCGGACTGCTTGTTGTTTTTGTTGTTCTTGTTTTTCTCGTTTTTATGTCCAATATAGTCCATTATGTTGTTGCCTGGGCGACAAGTCTTGTGAATAAACGCGGACATAAGAGCGAACAAAAAAAATTGGACGAGGTTAAAAAGCCTGCTTTGCCGTTGGCTCCTGTTGCTCCTGCTGAGTCGGGAAGCGTAAACTCTGAGGGTATTTCGGGCGAGGTGATTGCAGCAATATCCGCGGCGGTTGCGATGATGGATTCCGATAAAAAATACATATTAAAATCAGTTAAGCGGGTTAAAGAGGCACGTTCTGCATGGAATATGGCCGGTATAACAGATAATACCAAAGCGTTTTAATTATTCAGAAAGGGCAAACTAACTATGAACGTGTTTATTGAAACAATAACCAAGCTTGCGCAGAGCAGCGGATTTGCATCGCTTACATGGCAGTCTATTTTGATGATACTGATTTCATTTTTGCTGATGTTTCTTGCTATTCGAAAAAAGTTTGAACCGTTGCTTTTACTGCCGATAGCTTTCGGAATGCTGCTCACAAATCTTCCGAATACGGGCATTTTTCACATGGATTTCTTTGTCGCCGAAAGCATCGATTTCGGTCAGGTGCTTCACGATGGCGGTTTGCTTGATATACTGTATCTTGGCGTTAAGCTGGGTATTTTTCCGCCTCTTATATTCTTGGGTATCGGCTGTATGACAGACTTTGGTCCGCTTATCGCGAATCCCAAGAGCTTTTTGCTCGGTGCCGCGGCACAGCTCGGAATATTCTTCACGCTTATCGGCGCTATGGCTGTAAGCGGTATTTTGGGTCCGTATTTCCCTGATCTTGCTTTCACGATGAAAGAAGCGGGTTCTATCGCAATTATCGGAGGTGCGGACGGACCGACGGCTATATTCGTCACTAAAACGCTTGCGCCGGGGCTTTTAGGGTCGATAGCGGTTGCGGCGTATTCATATATGGCGCTTGTTCCGCTGATTCAGCCCCCTATAATGCGGCTTTTAACGACAAAAAAAGAACGCAAGGTCGTTATGAAACAGTTAAGACCTGTTACAAGAATGGAAAAACTTGTTTTTCCGGTTGTAGTTACCTTGGTCGTTTCGCTTATCGTCCCCGATGCCTGCCCGCTCATGGGTATGCTTATGCTGGGTAATCTTATGCGCGAAAGCGGAGTTGTCGACAGGCTTGTTAAAACTGCTCAGAACGAGCTTATGAATATTATAACTATAATGCTCGGCGTCACAGTCGGCGCGACGACGTCTTCAGAGTATTTCCTTAACGGAAAAACTTTCTTTATTATTGTCCTCGGTCTTATAGCGTTCAGCGTCGGCACTGCCGGAGGAGTTTTGTTCGGAAAGATTATGTATATCGCAACAAAGGGTAAGGTAAACCCTCTTATCGGTTCTGCCGGAGTTTCTGCTGTTCCGATGGCGGCGCGCGTTTCGCAGAAGGTCGGAAGCGAGGAAAATCCCACAAACTTCCTGCTTATGCACGCTATGGGTCCGAATGTTTCCGGAGTTATCGGTTCGGCGGTTGCTGCGGGCGTTCTTCTGAGTGTTTTGAAATAATTTATCACATATAAAAAAGTATCGGCATTTAATTTGCCGATACTTTTTTATATTACGGCGTAGAGGTAAGTACAAATCGGGCGCTTCCGGCACATGGAGGATAGGTCTACTGTATTCGTATATAATCCGAATATACATACGCGCGCTGTCCGTTGAAATCAATTATATCCCAGTCGAGGTATGTGCCCAAAACTCTCACTGTCTGACCGTTATAAAGGCCGCCTATCACCGCCGAGTCGGTGCTTGGTCTGTTTCTAACATTTACGCTGCCGCTTGAAACGACGACAGTTCCGGTTCTGACAGGCTGAGGGGTTTTAAACGGTATGCCGAAATACTCGGTGAGCGAGTAAACAACGTTTGCGGCTATATTATCAATGTTGCTTTTGATCCAGTTTGCGTCGTCAATATTGTCGTGATAAGCAAATTCTATGAGCACTGCCGGAGCATTTGTGCGGGTCACTTCACCCAAGCTTGTTGTGGGAACAGCTCTTACAAGGCTGGGAATAGGATATATCTCTTTAAGATTTTGCGCGAATATTTCGGCCGCCCGTCTGCCGCTTGTGCTGTTTGGGGAATAATAGACGTCTGTTCCGCGTACCTGGCCGTATCTGTTTTCGGGTGCGGCGTTTGAATGCAAAGCCAGATGAAAATCATAGTTTCCCGCATTTGAAGCTCTAATGGAGGATGCCGCAGTCATTTCGGGAGTGTTGCGGACATAATTTATTCCGCTTGCATTTAAATACGGTATCATTGCGTCGGCGATAAGATTCATATAATATTCTTCGGTGCCGCCGTTGACATAAAGATTTTTTTCCTGTGTTGAGGGGCTTAGATATATTGTTGGCATATGAATTCTCCTTTGTGGATTATATGCCTTATTCTATGTTTTGGAAATATTAATTGTTACCGAAAAAAATTTCCTCTTTTTGCTTGACAAACATAATCATGTTTGATATAATAATCCTCGTTGCAAATAATAGTAATAAAATATGCGCGGGTGTAGTTCAGTGGTAGAACTCCA
>CAZHWR010000069.1:0-6785 GCA_964536085.1 uncultured Oscillospiraceae bacterium | reverse complement strand
GTGTTGTAGCGGTTTAGGTTAGACCGCCGTCCGTGATCGCCCGAGCCGAAACCGAAAATTCCGCCGGCGTTCTCGGTGCTTTCCGTCTTTTTAACACCGCGTACTCCGGTGCTGTCCCAATACATGCCCTGGTCGTCCGCATCCTTGCTGATTAGCTTGCCGTCAAGTGTGTACATGCCAACGCGGAACGGACTTTTCTGCACGCGAATTTCCATTGCGTCGGTACGAATTCCGATATAGTCGCCGTTGTCGGTCACTGTTTTTTCGACGGCGTCCCATGCATTTTTCTGTACCATGTAATATTCGGGATCGTCGGGACGGTAGCCGTCCGCGCCTGCGACCGAGAGTTGTATACGTGCGGTTCTCGCGGTACAGAGCTCCACAGTGACCTCCTGCGTTCCGCAGGTGAAAATCAGCACATTTTCGTTTTCCTTATAGCTTTGCGCATCACTGATCTGCTCGGTCACGGTCGCCGCGCCGACAGCGGGCGGCACAGCCAGTGCGGGACAGGCGAGCAGTGCGGTGACCAAAGCTGCAATTAAACGCCGAATCAGCGGTTTCATAAATCAAATTCTTCCTTTCGTTATCGGGATACTTTAATTTTATCTGAACGAGATAAGCAATGCAATTGTATATTTATGCAAGATAGATTGCAAATCTCGTCATATATACAAAATGCACATATGTATAAATGTTTTCACTGTCTGCAGGCTGATGCAAAAAGAGTTGTGTACAATGCTTACGGTGTGATTTTGTATATCTGCACCCTCTGCGGAGGCGTTTAATTGAGAAAATATGCATAAATCCGCAGGATTTTAAATTAGCAGCATAAGGAAAAATACGGTGCAGCACCTTAATCGGTACCGCACCGTATCCATTACATAATTATTCCCATGTCCAGCGCTGGCAAATGCGCTGTAGAGTTTTTATTTGCGCTGTCATTTTATTGGGCGCAGTTACACGCAACTATGCCGGAAGCAATATGTTTATATGCAAGAAGCAATAGAAAAACTCACTTGCATCCGTGCACATTATTTCTTCAGCGTTGCAACGCCTTTTTTGTTTGTCTTGTAGGTCTTCTTTCCAACCTTGATTTTCTTCTTATTCTTCTGTACTACGCCTTTCTTATTGACAACATAGGCTTTCTTGCCAATCCTTACAAGCTTGTTCTTAGTACCTTTCTGCACAATTCCGAGCTTGTTGACTATGTACGACTTGGTTCCGACCTTGACAAGCTTCTTTCCGCTTGCTTTTCTCTGTACTACTCCGTTTTTGTTTACAACGTAGGATTTTGTTCCCACCTTGATAAGCTTGTTCTTTGTGCCTTTTTGTACAACTCCGCTTGCGTTTACGATATAGTATTTGCTTCCTATTTTAACGACCTGCTTTTTGCCTGTCTTAACATAGCCGCCTACTACAGCGTACATCTTGCCCGAAACTGTAACAATCTTTGTGCCGGTCACCTGCTTGCCGCTAACGTAAAGCACCGTCTTGCCGTTTACCGTAGCTGTGCCGTTTTTCGGTGTGGGTGTGCCTCCTACGATTTGGGCGGGTTTATATATGTATCCGCAAACCGTGCACTCCTGATAGCGACCGCCGTTCTTATCTGTTTTCCACACAAGCGTGTGAGCGGATTTATCCGCTTTGTCGCCGCATGTACACTCGTGCCAATGCGTGTTTCCATTATACTTCCAATCATCGGAATATTCGTGGATATGCTCGGCGGTCTTTTGCACCGTTGCCGCATACAAAGACACGCTGTACCAGTCGGCATAGGTATCTGTTGTATCCACCAGATACCGAATGGTAAAGGTCTGTGCCTTGTTGCAGTCGAATTGCAAATTGATTTTGTAATACGGGCGGTAATCTCCCATGCTGTTCCACAACTTGCCATCGTACAGCTTTTCGCCGCTTTCGTTATATATCTGGACTATCGCCCCCGCGCGAACAGACGACACATAAAGCTGTGTTGCATACTGACCCGGTTGAAAGCTTAAATCAAATTCGATTCCGCTTCCGCTCCAAACAATGTATCTGTAATTGGTGGACGACTTGACGGGCGTTCCGCCGGTCCAGCTGAAATACGGCGAATTGGCATTTGTGCTGCTCATATTTTCGCTTGTCAGCTTGCCGGAGGTCGCCTTGACCGAATCCGGGAAAACGCTGTTTTCAACATCAGCTTTCTTAACTACCCCGCTGTATCTTCCAAGATATGCCCAGTCCATATTTTCAGGATCGCTCAGAGTAATTACCGACTGCTCCGCAACAGTTTCAACCGACTGTACCGAAGCGACGTTTTTAACAAAATTCGCCCTTAGTTCAACATTGCTCGTCGGCATGGTGAATGTCAAGGTACTTCTTAACGGATACGCAATATCCGCGCCTCCGCTCACTACCTCCCAGCCGGCAAACTGATATCCCTCATCGGGAACCGCAGTGACTGTGACAGTATCTCCGACCAAATGTACGGCTCCTCCCTGCACAGAAGCGCTGCCGTTTTCCGACGCGCTGACGGTGACGCTGCCCGCCGCGAGCTGTATGGCGGCCGCCGCTATACCCAAGCTGTAGTTATCCGCTTCGGCGCTGTCTTTATCGGTCGTCAGTCTTACGGTATATGTTTTTTCCTCATCATTGTTTATCAGCAATGTGACGACTTTATACTGCCTGTTATCGCCTGTGTTTTCCCACAACTGCGACTGTACTGCGGCGGCTCCGTCCTCGTCTAAAACTTCAACCGCAGCCTTCGATCCGATACCTGTCACATACAACTCAACCTGATATGAGCCCGCCGGGAGTGTGACAGGCAGTTCAAATCCGCTTTGCGAATACGAATAATAGCGGTTTGTGCCGCGCGACTGCGTTGTGGGGGTTCCGTTTGTCCATGTAAACGCAAACATCTGACCGGTATTTTTGGCGTTTTCCCCCTGTTCCCCGTTTAAAACAACAGGCGCGCCCAAATATCGTTCCGATTCAGATACGGCTTTTCTGTCATAATAGATCGGCGATACGGTATCGCTGCCGAAATGTATCCAGTCAAGATAAGACGCGAGCCTTACCACAGTACTGCTTGTTTGCTTTTTGATACTGCTTATATATACACCCTGTTTTATACTCCATTTTGCGTACAGCGTCATAGACCCGCTGACCGTATCTGCGCTGAAATCCCACTTAGTCTCAAACGATTCGTCGGTATACCATCCCAGAAACTCAAATCCTGTCCGCTCTTCGAGCTGCGGCTCAGTTATCCTTCCTCCGGTTTGCACCGTCTGATTCGGCACTTTATCAGCGCCCATTGTATCGAAACTGATTATGCAGGCTTCGAGCGGTTCAAAAACCGCGGCGGCAATGCCGACAGCCGAATCGTCACTTTGGTCGTCCGCCAAAATGCGGATATTAAAGATTTCGTCCGTTTTACTTCCGATATTTACCGATATTTTTCTGTATGCCTCATTGCTGTCAGAACCGAGGTTCGCCTGAGTAAGAAGCGAGCCTGAGGAATCATAAATCTCCATATATGCGCTTCCTTTTATTCCGGCGGCGTATATGGAAACGTTTGCGTCGCCTCCCGAAAGCTTAACGGAAAACTCTATTCCATCTTCGCTCGACACATAGCTCCGGCAATTTTGATAAGATGCGGCGGGCGTGCCGTTATCCCACGAAATACCCGCGGTCTGTTCGCTCAAAGAGCCGGTTTTCTTCGTATCGCCTATGAAGCTTATACCGTCTGCGGCAAGATTGGCGTCGACCGTGCCGGCGCTGCGGTTAAATCCGTTTAAATCGGTAAAATGCACCCACTCCGAGCCGTTCTGATCGTCAAGGTTTATCACTGCGTCGTTTTCAACGTCGGTAACCGACTTAACTTCGGCGGTCGTTTCTTTTGTATAGTCAACGGGAGAGCTTCCCATCTCAAATACTATTTCCCCGCCGTTTGTTATAACGTCGTGTGTGAACATCGTGCTGTTATATTTCTCGCCGTTTATTGTTATCGACTGAATGTATTTGTTTTCATCCGAAAGATTGTTTGCGATAAGCGTGAGCGTCTTACCGCTGTCTAAAGTAATGGTGGTTTTGGGATAGCAGGGGCTTGTGAAATAATAAAGGTCCTGACCTGCGTTCGGGAAAAATCCCATGGATGAGAATATGTACCAAGAGCTCATAGCGCCCGAATCATCGTTTCCGGGCACGCCGTCCAAAGTAAAACGTTCACGCACGCGGGCAACACTGTCAGTCGTCAGATACGGCTTGCTCGTATAAGCGAACAAGAACGGAGTCAAAAATGCCGGTTCGTTGCCGAAGTCTATTAGACCCGAATCAATGCCCTTCCATAAACGATCGCAAAAAGTATTTTCGCCGCCCATTTTCTCTACCAGCTGAGGGATGTCATGAGGCACAAAGTAGCTGTAGTTCCAGGAGCTTGCTTCATAGAAATATTTCACCCAAGACCCCTGCCATGAGGAGGGAGTCGGCATGCTGGAATCGGTAATCCAGTTTCCATCCTCTGCTTTCGGCCAAATATAACCGGAATATCCATTGTCCGTAATGTTCGGATTCCATGCGTTCAGCCAGTTGCCGCTCCGATTAAGCCATTTTTCATAATTTTCTGTATCGCCCATGCCTTTTGCTACCTGCGACGCGCAGTAATCGTTGTACGCGTACTCCACAAGATATGCACAGGTCGAGGTGCTGACCTTGTCGCCCGGAATATAACCTAAGCTTTTATAATAAGAATCGCCGGGATTGAGGACGCTCCAGCCCTGCCAATCCAAACGGAAATCATCGGCATCCTTTTTAATCACCTCATAGGCTTTATCCCAATCGATACCGTCGATGCCTTTGGCGTATGCGTCCGCTATGATGTTGTCTATATCGTCGCCGCCTTGATTTTCAACCATATCGACTCCGCCCACAAACGAATCGCGCACTTCGCCGTTAGTTGCCATACGGGTTACAAAGCTGTTCACAGTCTTGGCAACCAGCTCAGGCTTGGTGATTGCGTAAAGCGGATACAGCGTTCGCCATGTATCCCACACGGCAAAATGATCGTCAATCATATCCGCGTCGCCATATGCTTCAAAATCTCCCGTGCGGTCGCGCGGCATCAGATATGAATGATACTGCGCCGTATAGAATATCTGCTTGTCGGTATCCGAAATATTGCCGTCGATAACGATTTTATTCAGTTCTTCATTCCACTGCCTGGTTGTTTCATCTTTCACCGCATCGTAATCCCATGCGGGGATTTCGTCGTCCATCCACACTTTTGCCTGATCTACACTTTTAAACGAAACGCCCATTTTCAGCAGGACTTCCTCATTTGCCTGGGTGTCAAAGGTAAGATAAGCGCCCATGCCCGCCGAACGGTCGGTGACGTTCACAGGTCCTAGCTCGGTGATTCCCGGCTTTGTGCCGTCTTGGTCATAAACGCCGCTCACCTTTGCAGATTTGTTGACTACGGCGTAAAAATAAAGGCTGTGTCCTTCACCCCAGCCGCCCGGGTCAAAGCTCGGTCCTTCACCGCCCTCATAATAGCCTGAGCCGCAAATGACGGTCTGCCCTTTTTCATCTGTTTTAACCGAAACCTGCACATTTTCCGCGTCCCTGTTGACAAGGTTGTGCGCCAAATCTATCAGCAGATTTGCGTTGTCGGATTCCGGATAGTTGAATTTATAAATTGTCGAGTGTTCCGCCGGCGTGAACGCGCAGTCGATGCCGTAGCGGGAAAGTGTAACGCTGTATTCCGAAGCGGTCGGATTTTCGTTGGCTTTATCCGAGTCGTGTCCGTCTAAACGTGTTGCCAGTCCAATCTGCGGAGAGATAAGAAACTGACCGTATTTCGGCACGCCGGTTCCGCTGACATGGATCTGCGAAAAGCCGCGTATCTTGCCGTCGTCGCGGTAGCCCGTGCAATTGTTTTTCGGTTCGGTATCCGGAGCCGGATTGACCGATGCGTTCGGACGCTGCGGACCGATAACGGTATTGCTGGCGTTGCCGCCGGAGCCAATACGCAGATTTACGTAACGTGTTAAATCCTGCAAGCCGCTTTCAGCAGACTGCCCGTCTGCCGAAGCCGCGCCGACAACAGGTATACTTCCTATTAAAATACATGTTGCCAAAGCTGCGCTGACCGCGGCCTTAATTCGCTTTCGTATTTTGCTCATAATTATTCCTCCGTATTTCCTTTTTTGCGCTTGTACTCCGTCTTGATAAATAATATTAAGTGAATTTATTAAAGATTTTTGTGAAAGCGCACCAAAATACTGCCTTTATATTAATAAAAAATTCATTTCTGAACAAGGCAATATATAAACGCAAATTTCGTGAAAATAAACCTGTTTGTATTGAAGGTGAAAAACGAAAAAATAAAAATAATGCGCATAAACACAGGGCGCGGATTAATCCGCACCCTGTAAAAGGAAAACAAGAAGCAGGAGAAAATTTCCTGCTTCTTGTTGTATTATTTCTTCAGCGTTGCAACGCCTTTTTTGTTTGTCTTGTAGGTCTTCTTGCCGACCTTTATCGACTTCTTGTTCTTCTGTACTACGCCTTTCTTATTGACAACATAGGCTTTCTTGCCAATCCTGACAAGCTTGTTCTTAGTACCTTTCTGCACAACTCCGAGCTTGTTGACTATGTACGACTTAGTTCCGACCTTGACAAGCTTCTTTCCGCTTGCTTTTCTCTGTACTACTCCGTTTTTGTTTACAATGTAGGATTTTGTTCCCACCTTGACAAGCTTGTTCTTTGTGCCTTTCTGTACAACTCCGCTTGCGTTTACGATGTAGTAT
>CAZHWR010000068.1:0-7194 GCA_964536085.1 uncultured Oscillospiraceae bacterium | reverse complement strand
CCGCTATCGCCGTCACAGCCGCTATTATCGCTATCACCGCCAATATTACCGCTACTTTCGCCTTCATTCCTTCTCCCCCTCCGTTTTAAACATTTCCCTTGCGACTTCCGCTACACAGTCAATTAAATCGCCCGCAGTCGCCCCGTCAGCAAATATTCCGCTTTCCGCCATTTGCTGACCGATGTTGTATATAAGATATCCCGTCTCGGCGACTATATCTATCGTTATTCCCTCAATGGTAACGTCCCCGCTTATGTTTCTTTGGTCTCCGTCGATTATTTTTGTTTCTACCTTTGCTTTAATCATCCCGCTTCTCCTTCTCCTTCCGCTCTGCACATCAGCTCGCGCAGCGTCTCCCGCCGCGCCCAAAGTTCATTAGTATTCTCTCCGTTGACTAAGCTGTCTAAGTACGCCTTATCGGTTTCCTCGTACATATCATGGATGACCTTTCTCAGCCGCTCATCCCTCGCACACCCGCGTCTAATCTCCGCTGTCATGGAATCCAGCTCCGCGATCGCCTTTTCCAGCCTGTTGACATTTGCCGCCGCGGGTGTTATTATTGTAGTGTATACTTCATTTGTAGCGTATACTTCATTTTGCGCCTCCGATGCGGTGAACTCCTCACCGTCACTTCGGGGGCGCATTTGCCATGCCATGCAGTTAAACAATTCGGCGAATTGTTTAACTGTAATTTGTGTTATGTTCATTCCTCGTTTGACCTCCGTTCCCTTAAAACACTATTCTCCATGTCTCTGTCTCCGTTACGGAATCCGACTCCGCAATTACCTTCTCCGTTACGGAATCCAACTTCGCGACTACTCTTTGCAGCGTCTCTCTCATGGATTCCAGCCTTGCGGACTGTGTTTCCAGCCTTGCAATTGCTTCTTTTATCTCCGTTATCATGGAATCCAGCTCCGCCAAGCTGCACATTTCCTCCTTGTCCCGCATATCTGCCACCTCCTTTACTAAAGTATGCGGTTAAACAATCCTGCGGATTGTTTAACGTAACATCCTGCCATTGCTTGCCTTGAATTTGCAATTCGGGCATACATACTTACCTTCTTCAACCTTTGCCATTGCCGATATGTTCCATATCTTCCGACATACCTTGCATTTGGCGTATGCTCTGTCGTCCTTCTTTTTCATTGTAATACCTCTTGTTCTTCGTCCTTATAACTGCTGTATTCCCTTGTTACATCCACGCTGTACCAAAAATTTTTGCCGCAATGTTCACATTCTGTAAAGCACAGCATCGCTGAGGTATCGTCAGGCTCGTGTGTGTACTGTTCTTTCCCGCAATTACGTAAAACAAGCCGCAGGCTTGTTTTACCGCATGCCTTGGCAACGGGCATTTAAGTGCATTGTTATTCATAGAAGCTCATCCCTGTTGTTCCTTTCCCTCTCTGTCATTTACGTTAAACAAGCCGCAGGCTTGTTTAACCGCATGCCTTGGCAGCTGTGTCTCCTCTCCTTTGTGTTCCGCAGCTCTTCCTCAGCCTTCGGGTGTCTGAGTAATCGGTTCCCAGTTCTCATCAACGGGGATCATCTTTTCGGGGAACTCCATCGGCTTATCCTCAAAAACCATTCCGTCTCTTATAGCCCTTCCGATTATGCTTGAAAGGTTCCCCAATATCTCTTTTTTCTCCGCTTCCGTTTTTACCCAACAATCGTCGCATATGCTTATTCTCGTGTTCCCGATCTTGTACCTTGCCACAACGCCCATATTTTCGCCCCTTCCTTTCTTTTTTAGTAACGGTATATTCATCCCCCGCCTTGTCCTATTCCACAGTTTTACGTTAAACAATCCACCGGATTGTTTAACCGCATACTTTAGTAAATATCTGCCGCCTCTCATTCATCCATCGTTCCCAAAAGCTCATCGACAGAGCAATTGAGAACTCTTGCAATGCTTGCCCAATTCAAGCCTTTTAAATCTTTAACTCCTTTTTCGGCGCGGGAAATGTCGGACTGTAACACACCCGATTTTTCTGCAAGCTCTGTCTGCGTCATTTCTTTCATAACCCTATAGTGTTTTAATTTGTTCATTTTGCACCACCCTTTATGATTTTTTTATATTTGAATTGACAAAAAAAACCGAATGAAGTATAATTAAGTTGCCACACATTAATTAGCCCATCCGGCGATTTTTGTCCTAACCGATTGAGCAGATGTTTTTTTCTGTACATATTCGGTCTATGCTTTTATTATAGTGCAATCTAATTCAACTGTCAAGCGTAAAGTACAATTTGATTCAACTTTGTTGATGTTGCACATATTTAAGGGGGGTTTTTTGTGAATTATGATGGTTTTGTTCAATTATGCAAGGATAACGGCACCACTCCGACAGCACTGACACAAAAATTGGGCTTAAGCAAAGGAAATACAAGCAGTTGGAAAAAAGGCGGGAACCCAAGTGTTGACGTTTTGGTACAATTATCGGTTGAGTTAAATTGCACCACAGACTACCTCCTCGGTTTGACACCGAAATCCACCCCCGCCAAAACATCTTTAGATGTTGATTTTCAAAACAAAAAAATCCCCGAAGATCTACTCCCCCTCATTTCACAACTTGACAATGAAGATTTAATAGAACTCCGAGGAACCGTAAAGCAAATGCTTCGAGCCGAAAAATATAAGCAAGAAGCACTAAAGCAGGCATAATATTGAATTTTCACAGGCGATAAACCGCTTTGCACAAATCTTTTTCCGCATCCCTTGGTAAACACAGCACAATAAGCGGGGTGATTTTATTGTCAGATGTCAACAAAAATGTTCTCCGTCCCTTCGGACCCGCGCACCTTAACGGCGCTCACATCTCCGACGAGCAGCAACGCCGTATTGCCCGTTCCAAGGAAGTCAGCTTTATAAGTATTGATAATCTTTCCCGCACAGCCGTTTGCCGCGGAAAGGATAAGCCCTTTTATAATGTGTCTCTGTATGAGCGAAAAAACAATTCGCAAATACACGGAACAGTTCGCAGAACCGGTTCCGCCGCATGCCTTGGTAATTGTTTTCTCACATACAAATGTACATGCCGTGATTTCACAATTAATTTAAAAGGCTCCGCGCCCTGCAAGCATATTTACGCCCTCGCCGATAAACTCGGTTATATATCGGAAATGCCTTTTTCAAAAAGCGACCAAGTTTCGATTGCCGAATATATATCTAATGCCTCTAATCTATATTATTCCTATCTGTCGGAACACGACAAAGGAGTCGGGCTTGTCAAAATCACTGTTGACCCCGATAAAAAAATTTTCGGTGAAAAACTGAAATATACCCTGCATTTCGCCCAAAACGTTCCCGCCTTTGATTTTGTCACGCACATTAAAATTGACGGCGAAGATTTTTCGATAAACAAATTTAATATTCTTGAATCCTCCCAGCGCTCGGCTTCCGTTCTCTTGTCGAAAGAATCGGCTGCGTCTTTCAATAAAGCCGAAAACCTTTATCTCGTTGTGGATTTCCGCAGTTTGGTTTTAAGAATATCGGAACACTTTTCCAAATTTAAAAATATATCTTTTCCTCCAATTCCATCTTTGTCTTTTGATAGAAATATGTTTCCGAATGTTCCCTTTTCTGATAGGCAGTCGGAAGCTATAAATAATATTTTTTCCGCTCCTCTTTCATACGTTTGGGGCGCGGCAGGCTCCGGCAAAACCCGTTTCGTTCTTGCATATTCTGTCTTAGCTTATCTCTTGAAAGGTCGCAGAGTTCTTGTTACCGCGCCTACAAATATTGCGCTTGATAACGCGCTGTCCGAAGTTATTTCCGTGGGCAAGAAATACGGTATTAAGCCTAACGTTATCCGCCGCTTCGGGGTTCCTACTCAAAGCTTTGCAAAAGACCACCCCGAATGCTGCTCTAAGTACGAAAATCCGCAGATTGCCTTTTTGAAAGAAAAGGCAAAAAATATTTCCCTTTATTTTTCTTGTAAAAAAAATTTCCGCAAATGTACGGAGCTTATTTCTCAAATCGATTCTTACTTTGCCGCCGTCGATAAGCTGAACTCCGTCAACAACAAAATAAAAGCTCTCACATTAGAGCGCAATCTTCAGTTGATAGAGTGTAACGATAAAGAGTGTCTCCGTTCTGTCAAAAACGATGAGGTTAATAAACTGTACGGCGCCACCAAAGTTTTTTCTTTTAAGATAAAAAAAGCATTGAAGTTTAAGAGCGCACTGTCTCTCGAAAACAAATATAATACTTTTCTGACCGAGCTCAAGGAGCTTTCAACCGAAATCGTTTTCATCAAGGCTGAAATTTCCCGCCTTGATACATCCATCTCCGAAGCAAAAAAACTTGCCGACAGCCTTACTTCTTCAAGTGAAAATTATAAGGCTTCAATAAGATTCACCGCTAATAAGCTTGCAAACGATCCCATGTCCATTCCTGACGACTTCTCTGTTCTAAAGGATAAGGTTCTCGATTATAAAAAACGCGCTGAAGAATGTATGATTAGAATTTCATCCCAATACAGTGACATCAATTTTGTTTCAATCGGTGACGCAAATATTCTTTTGAGTGGAATCGAAAGCGAAATCCTTAGGCTTCAGCAGCTGTCTGACGACGAAATACTTTTGTATGGCTGCACTCTTGACTCTCTCGCCTCGCGGGAGCCGTCCCGCAAGTTCGCTCATATCTTTCTTGACGAGGCTTGCTATTCCTGTATTGCAAAAGCCGCTCTTGTCTTTCTCTATAAAGCCCCTGTCACTTTTTTGGGCGACCATATGCAGCTCCCGCCCGTTGCGGAAATCGATAATAAAGACTTAAACAATAAGAATTTATCCCCGTGCTTTGTTTGGGCGCAAAACGGAATATATTCAGCTGACCTTTTCAGTTTTGATTATGATAAAATGTTCAAAGAATATATAAATCATTCCCTTACCCTTCCATCTCGTTTATCGGTTTCCTCCCTCAATGAAACATACCGTTTCGGCGTCGGACTGGCGAATGTATTAAATTCATACATCTATAAAAACGGCTTTCGCTCCGGAATAAATACCGAGACATGTATCAAGGTTATAAATGCCCCATATAAACGAGGATTAAATAAGCACGAAAATATATCTGAAGCACAGAAAATAAAGTCCTATCTTGAAACAGCAAAGCCGTCAAACTGTGTCGTCCTCTCGCCGTATGTTCATCAGGCGGATTATCTTAAGCATTTTTTAACGCCGTTACTGCCCGACGATAATATTCTCACTGTCCATAAATCGCAAGGACAGGAATGGGATACCGTTATACTAAGCGTTTCAGATCTCCCTGAAGGTTTTTTAGTCACTACTACCAAGTCCGATATTGCAAAGCAAGTTCTAAATACTGCAATCAGCCGCGCAAAAAAAGAGCTTATCATCGTCTGCGACTGTTCCGAATGGCTCATTTGCGACGGCGAATTGATAACCGCCCTGATCAAAATCGGGTCTTTCGTATTCTGATATATCCCATTTTTTATTTTCCCTTTGCCTTATTTCCCGCAATTATATATAACAATCTAAAACATTTAAAAGGGGTGGAAATAATGCCTTACTGTATTTATCTGCGGAAAAGCCGCAAAGACGCGGAAGCCGAAGCGCGGGGCGAAGGTGAAACTCTTGCCCGCCACGAGGCAGCCCTTCTCGAACACGCCAAGCGTCTTAAAATCGAGATTGACGAAATTTACAAAGAGGTCGTTTCGGGAGATACGATTGCCGCCCGTCCGGTAATGCAGCGTCTTCTGTCCGAGGTTGAGCGCGGACTTTGGGACGGCGTTTTTGTCATGGAGATTGAGCGCCTCGCCAGAGGCGACACTATCGACCAAGGCATTGTCGCCCAGTCGTTTAAGTGGAGCGGCACCAAAATAATTACACCCATGAAAACATACGACCCCAACAACGAATTTGACGAGGAGTATTTCGAGTTCGGCTTGTTTATGTCGCGCCGCGAATATAAAACAATCAACCGCCGTCTCCAACGGGGTAGAGAAGCCTCCGCAAAGGAAGGAAAATTTGTGGGAAGCATTGCGCCCTACGGCTATGAGCGCATGAAAATTCAGGGCGATAAGGGCTATACTCTTAAAATCATTCCCGAACAAGCCGAAATCGTGCGCCTCATTTTCGAGTGGTACACCGTCGGCTATAAAAACGATAAGGGCGAAACGGAACGCGCGGGTCTTCAAAAGCTTGCCCGAAGGCTTAACGAGCTTAATATCCCGCCTTGCCGATACGACTATTGGACAAAGGCAACCATCAGGGATATTATTACAAATCCCACCTATGAGGGTAAAATCCGTTGGGGCTATCATAAGGTTCAAAAGAAGATGAAGGACGGAGTCGCCGTAAGCTCCCGACCGGCAAACAATGAGAACTGTATCTTTGTCAACGGTCTTCACGAGGCGATTGTTTCGGAGGAAACATTTAACCTTGCGCAAAAAATTCTTGCTCAGTCTCCCGCCCCTCCCGTAGGATATAAAAGCGAAATCAAATCGCCTCTCGCCGGAATTATTGTCTGTGCCAAATGCGGGCGGCGTATGGTGTACCGCGCGGCGCAGAACGAGAAAAAACGCCCCTACCTTATCTGCCATGCCCGCGCCTGCAAAAACGTCAGCGCGCCTTACGAGCTTGTAGAGCATAGAGTACTCCAATCCCTTCAGTCAGTTCTTGAAAAATACGAGCTTGAGCAAAAAAACGAAATGCCCGACGATAACTCAAAGCATATCGAAGAACAAAAAGCCCTTTTTTCAAAAAATCAATCCGAGGCGGATAAGCTTAAAAAACAGCTTTCAAGAGCGCAGGATCTTCTTGAGCAGGAAATATACACCGTTAAGGAATATTCCGACCGCTCCAAAACCATAAAAGAAAGGCTCGCCGCCATTGAAGAAATGCAGAAAAATCTGCTGCAATCAATTGAACATTTTGAAACCTTGCAAAATAGAAAATCCGCCATCATTCCACAGATTCAAAACGTTCTCAGCACTTACGACTCTCTTCCGTCGGCAAAAGCTAAAAACGACGCCTTAAAACAAGTCATTGATAAAGCAGTCTATAATAAAGATGTTCACGGCTCGTTCAAGGGCGCTTCCGCCGACGACTTCGACATCGTCCTTTTCATGAAGCTTGAATAATTTTTTTTCGCGCGTCTGTTAACATGTATGCGCCGATGAAATCTTCGGCGGCTACCCCTGGTACCGCGACAAGGACATCCGCGATGTCGAGG
>CAZHWR010000067.1:0-7307 GCA_964536085.1 uncultured Oscillospiraceae bacterium | reverse complement strand
CGGGACGCAGAGGTCGCAAGTTCGAATCTTGTCACCTCGACCAGCCGAGAGTATCGGCTTACGAATCGCGCATCAGGTACGATGTGCGATTTTTTGTTTTGTACATTCGTTTTATGCAAAAAAGGAATGAATCATTATGCATGAATTAAAAAACGGCAACCGAAATCCCAACGCCTGTGCGCTTTATAAAAAATGCGGAGGCTGTCAGCTTCAAAATCTTAATTATAAAGCGCAGCTTGAATATAAGCAAAGGAAAACCGAACGGCTGCTTTCAAAATTTGCTCCTGTGGAAAAAATTATAGGCATGAAGATTCCGCACCATTACCGCAACAAGGTTCAGGCAGCGTTCGGAACCGACCGCTCGGGTCGGATAATTTCGGGCGTATACCAGTCGAGTACGCACAGGATAGTGCCTGTTGAAAGATGTATGATTGAGGATAAAAAGGCGGACGAGATAATAGCGTCTGTCAAAAGGCTGCTCATAAGCTTTAAGCTGACGGCGTTTAACGAGCGTACGGGAAAGGGATTTTTACGGCACGTACTTGTAAAGCGAGGATTTGCAAGCGGGCAGATAATGGTTGTACTGGTAAGCGCAACGCCTGTTTTTCCGTCAAAAAACAACTTTATAAAAGCGCTCTGCGCACTTCATCCCGACATAACAACGGTTATTCATAACATAAATCCTTATAAAACAAACCTTGTTCTCGGTGAGCGGGAAAATGTGCTGTACGGCAAAGGGTATATCGAAGATACGCTTTGCGGATGTACTTTCAGGATATCAGCCAAGTCGTTTTACCAGATAAATCCGATTCAGACGGAGGTCTTGTACTCAAAAGCAATCGAATTTGCAGATCTGCGCGGCGAACAAACGGTTATGGACGCATATTGCGGAATCGGTACAATCGGCATTATTGCAGCAAAGCGCGCAGGACGGGTCGTAGGGGTTGAGCTCAATGCATCGGCAGTGCGGGACGCAAAGGTAAACGCGAAGCTGAATAGAATCGGCAACATACAGTTTTTCAACGGCGACGCAGGCGAATTTATGCAAAGCGCGGCGGCGGACCCGGAGAGCGGGAAAATCGACGTTGTATTTATGGATCCGCCCAGAGCGGGAAGCGACGAAAGATTTCTTTCGTCGCTGTGCGCGCTCGGACCCGGAAAGGTGGTTTATATATCATGCAATCCCGAAACTCTCGCCAGAGACCTTGAATATCTCACAAAGCATGGTTACAGCGTTCAAAAAATTCAGCCTGTCGATATGTTCCCCCACACAAATCATATAGAATGTGTGACGATGCTTACACATTAACATATATGGGACTTTGTTTTTTTGGGATGATAAGCCGCCAATGTCATTTTTTTGATTTCTATTGACAAGGCAATTTACCCGTGCTATAATACACGTATAAAACTTATCTGTATTATAGGCATTAAGGGATAAAGCTATGATTAAAACTATTCAAAGATACGAGAGCATGTGCATGTGTTTGGTGATGCGGTTTGAAAAGTATTGTATCATCCGATTTCGCATGCAGTAAACAAGAGCTTTCACGTATGCGAATATCTGATATCCAACGCTTTTGAGAGCCGCATTTTAATGCGGCTCTTTATTGTTATAACAACTGCTATAGACGAAAGGAATACATTATGTGTGAGATGCTGGGGTTTTCTTCATTGCACAAAAAAAATATACAGCCATGGCTGAAGGAGTTTTTCAGCCATGGCGATAATAATCCGAACGGGTGGGGTCTGGCGGAATTTGAAGGAGATTCCGTTCGGCTTTATACCGAGCCTGTGTCTTCCAATGAAAGCAGCCTGCTGCCTGAACTTATTTGGGAAAATCAGTCGGAAACAGTGCTTGCCCATATCAGAAAAGCGACAGTGGGCGGCGTGAATCCGGACAACTGCCATCCCTTTGTGAGAAAAGACTGCATGGAGCGCACCTGGTACCTTATGCACAACGGAACGATTTTCAGCGGTACGGAATTGATCCGTTATCAGGAAAAACAGATCGGGGACACAGACAGCGAAAGGATACTGCTGTATTTGATAGACGAGATAAATGAGGAAACGAAGAAAAAGAATCGCGAGCTGGAGCCGTTTGAGCGGTTCAGGGTCGTAGAACAGGTGACAAATCGGCTTTCATACCGAAATAAGCTTAATCTTATAATATATGACGGGCAGCAGATGTATGTTCACGCTAATATGAAAAACACCCTGTTTTTTAAAAATGAAAGCGGCGGGATACTGTTTGCCACTGTACCGCTCGATGAAGAAGGCTGGGAGCCGCTTCCGCTGACAACGCTTTTTGTTTATCGGAGTGGTAAAATCCTCTACCGAGGGGAAGCTAATCACAATGAATATATTGACGCCATCAGCGCTGTTAAACAGCAGTACGATTACAATATTTAGGGGGCAGTCTTATGTCTGAAATTACAGATGCATGCTTGAATAAAGCGATATACCAAAAGTGTATTTATCCAACTAAGAGAAAACGCATGCCGTATGCGGGCGTTGAGTTTGAGCTTCCTATTGTCAATCTGGAAAAGCTCCCCGTGGACTTTTCGGTCATACACAAACTGACAGAGGCGTTTGTTCTCCGGTTTTCCTTCGATATTCTGCACCGGGATGATGATAATGACGTGTATTCCGCCCAATCCTCTGTGAGCAATGACAATTTTTCATATGATTGCAGCTATAATACACTGGAGCTGTCCTTTGGAACAGAAAGCGACCTTAATGTTTTATATCGGAGATTTAGGGAGTATTATTCTTTTATTCAACAGTTTTTAAAGCCGTATGGGCATACCCTTACGGGAATGGGCGTAAATCCGCATCACCTGATAAACCGAAATGAGCCCATACCTAACGGGCGGTACAGAATGCTTTATCATCATTTGTGTTCTTATAAAAAGTACGGACAGGCTATCCCGTTTCACAACAACCCCAACTTCGGACTGTTTTCCTGCGCTTCGCAGGTGCAGCTTGATGTTGAAGAAAGCGCGCTGGCTGAAACGCTCAATACCTTCACCAAGCTGGAGCCGCTTAAATCCTTGTTATTTGCCAATTCGCTCTGGGGAGAAAAGCATGAATGGCTTTGCGCGAGGGATTTGTTTTGGAAAAACAGCCTGCATGGTCTTAATCGGCACAATGTAGATATGTATGAGGTGGATTTTCATTCCACCGAGGAGATTGTGGCCTATATCAAATCAATGAGCTTATATTGCGTGGAACGCGGAGAAAAATATATAAATTTTCCGCCTACGCCGCTGATAAAATATTTTGAATCAGATCGTATCGCAGGGGAATATTACAACAACGGAGCTTACCGTAAGATAGAATTTGAACCGCGAATGGAGGACCTTGATTATTTGAGGTCTTTTAAATTCGAGGATCTGACCTATCGCGGAACAGTAGAGTTTCGGAGCGTGTGCGAGCAGCCCGTCAGCGAGATAATGGCTCCGGCGGCTTTCCACGCGGGACTTATGGAAAATTTGTCTGATTTGACCCGGCTTTTGGATTCAGATACCGCGGTTTATCGGAACGGATACTCTCCTTCGGAACTGCGCAATATTCTGAATCAGCGGGAATTTCCGAAGTTTTTGGACAAATCAGAGGTTTCGGCGCTTCTCAAAGAGGTTTTGAATATCGCCAGGGCGGGGCTTATAAAACGCGGGATGAATGAGGAACATTTTCTGGATCCGCTGTACAGCCGCGCCGGGTATTTATATAATCCCGCCCGGCGTATGGCGGACGGACTGGACGCGGGCGTGCCGATGGAAGAATATATCAGAGAATACGCAGAGCTTTGACAGGCAGGGGAAAAACTATTATGACGTTACAGCAGCTGCACTATGCAATAACAATATCCGAAACAGGCTCGTTTAATAAGGCGGCGGAGCATTTGTATGTGGCGCAGCCTTCGCTGACAGGTTCCATGCAGGAGCTTGGTATCACGATTTTTCACCGAAGCGGACGGGGTGCTTAGCTGACAAACGACGGTCTTGAATTTATAACCTATGCAAGGCAGATGTATCAACAGTACGAGGTGCTGATGGGCAAATACTCAAAGTCGGGGAAGCGGAAAAAGAAGTTCGGCGTGTCTACCCAGCATTATTCATTCGCCGTAAAAAGCTTTGTCGCTATGGTCAAGCAGTTCGACACGGAGGAATACGAGTTTGCCATAAGAGAATCGAAAACGAAAGACGTCATCGACGACGTTATCACCTCAAAAAGCGAAATTGGGATTTTGTATCTGAGCGATTTTAATCGCAAAGCAATCGAGAAGCTTCTGCACACAAACAATCTTGCATTTCATAAGCTGATAGAATGCGGCGCCAACGTTTATCTTGGGAAGGGTCATCCGCTTGCCGATAATCGCTCGATACGATTTGAGGATCTTGCGAATTATCCGTGCCTGACCTTTGAGCAGGGAGCGGGCGGCTCGTTTTACTTTGCCGAGGAAATACTCAGCACAAACGAATATCCGAGGATGATTAAAGCGACCGATCGGGCGACTATGCTGAATTTGATGGTGGGGCTGAACGGGTACACACTGTGTTCAGGCATAATCTGCGAGGAGTTAAACGGCGCGGGCTTTATCGCCGTTCCGTTTGAAACCGACGAAGATACGGTTGGAAGTAAAATGGAAATAGGATACATAGTAAAGAAAAATATGATACTCAGCAGTATGGGCGAATTGTACATAAATGAGCTCGGAAGGTATCTGAGTCAGGATATTTAAGCGCGGCTGCCGTGGTGAACATTAATAGGATTTTTCTATTACATACTATACCTATATGATATTAGACAAATTCGCGCGTTCAGCGTATAATCATTACATCAAGAAAAAAGGAGGCCACTTTACATGACGAATGTAGGAGCGAAAAAAACAAATGGATATATGTGTATGTGTATGATGCGGCCCAAGGATTGCTGTGTCATTCGATGTTGCATGTTTCGAATGTGACCGTTGCCGTCACATAAAGAACAGCAAATCAAATGAACATGTCTTTGGGAGCTGAAAAACGGCTTCCATATTTTTATGCTTATATAAAGAAAGGATAATTAAGACTTTAAGTATTATGGTGATGATATGATTAAAACAAACGATACAAAAAGAAACGGAGTAATAAGGCTTACCGCGTTTCTTTTAAGTACAATATTTGCTTTCTCCGTTTTTACGGGAAAAACTCTTGCCGTATCAACTGCCGAAACAGAGCAGTCCGCGGTATTCAGCGAGACGGAGCTTCAGCTGCTTGACGCTATAGACACTGATTTTATGCTGGAAAACGTAGAGTATGTTCACGATAACATCGGTCCGCGCGTGGCGGGAACTCCGGCTGATGAGGCGAGCGCGGAATATTTTGCGGATGTGTTGAATGATCTTGGATATGAGCCGTTTTCTCAAGCTACCTCTTTGGACGGAACAGACGATTATTTTGAAACGATTGACGACAACGCAACGGTAAACAACCGTATCGGTGCGTCAGTCACTATCAACGGACGCGAATATACGGCGCTTGCTCCGGGCTGGAGCGACACCAGCGTGTATAAGGGATATAATACGCCGTCTGTTTCGGGTGAAACGGTTTACTTTGAAAATGCGGACGACGCGACCGCAGCCGACAGCGAAGCTGTTTATGGCAAAATTGTTTTGACAAACAGAAAGTCCCTTACAGATTGGGACAGAAACAGCACCGAGTATGCAGACGTTGTGCGCTCATTGGAACAAAAGGGCGCGTTGGCGGTGGTGTTCTTTTACAGCAAATATACGGTATCTGCGGACGGAGCTACTTCCAGCGAGCGCGCTTTTCCGGCTCCGGCAGACGGAGACGATATCAATATCCCGGTGATTTTGGCTTCATATCTGGACGGCAGGGCAATCGTTAAGTCTCTGACAGTCGACGGCGAGGTGACCGGAACAACCGCTACGGTCGTAAATCGCCGCAATACGCATACCAGCAACATTCTGGCGGTAAAGGAAGCCGAGGTTTCCTCGGATAAATACGTTATCATCGGCGCTCACCGCGACAGCGTGTTTGGTGCGGAAGGCGCGGACGACAACTTGTCCGGTACGGTCAATGTTTTGGCTATCGCCAAAGCCTTCAGGGAGATTTCAACCGAATATAACATAATCTTTGCACTGTGGGCAGCCGAGGAGGACGGTCTGATAGGTTCCAAATATTTTTACAGTGAATTTCTTTATCCTGAAAACTGGGGTGTTGAGCATGTGGTGGCATATTATAACATGGATATGACCGCTACCTCGCAAAAACGCAACAGCGTCCTGACAGTCCACACGCCTTACCGTGACGAGGACAGAAATCCGCTTCAGAGTACTGCGGCTGATGTGGCGGAGGCGCAGGCTGAGCGTTATTGGGAGTATACGGACGGCGCGTTCGCAGACTGGTGGACGCAGGGACCTGATGATCTTGTTGACCTTCAGTATTTCGGAAGCTGCTCGGATCATGCCTCCATTACGGGAGCTACAGGTGCAAACGGAACCGAAAAGCTTGGATTTGGTGAAGGAATACCCTCAGTATATATTTTCTGGGGCGACAATATCGGAGATGGCAGAAACGACGTCACTGAACAGAATTATCATGTTGTAGGCGATATTTATGTTTGGCCGGAGGATGAGGACGTATTTACGGTTGTAGGAGACACCGACCCTTATTCGGGCAATTACAGCATTGAGCGTGCGCAGATTTTAGCCGGTGTTTTTGCGCTTTCCGTTTACAACACAGCGGCAGCTCCTGTGGACGGAATCGAGGACGGTCAGGCATATTACGGAGATACTGATTTTACCGTTGCTTATAACTACAGGGAAAATGTCACCGTTGACGGGAAGGTCGTGGCTTTGGATGAAAACGGAGCTTACACTATTCCGGCGGACAATGCGGAGCACACCGTTACCGTTTCCGATATATTCGGCAATACCGCTTCTTATACGGTAAATGTTTATCAGACCTATACGGTAACCTTTATCGCTGATGGGGTCACGGTTGGTCAGCAGACAGTGAACTACGGAGAAAGTCTGACGGATATTCCCGAAATTCCCGCCAAGAGCGGATTTGATCAAATTCCGCCCGTTTGGGATGTGACTGATTTTAGCAATATTACTTCGGATCTAACCGTAAATGCGGTATACACTGCCAATACGGATGATCCGTCTACACCGTCCGAGCCGGGCAACAATAATACTAGCGGCTCGGCCACCGCTCCCACGATTACAAACGGCACAGCTACGGTAAACGGCAAGACGGTGCTGTATGTAAACGGTAAGCAGGTGACCGGTACAAAGG
>CAZHWR010000066.1:0-7822 GCA_964536085.1 uncultured Oscillospiraceae bacterium | reverse complement strand
TGCTCCTATATGCGCTCTGCAATTCAAAACGCATGTAGCAGCAGCCAAAAAAGTGACCCTATTATAACTCAAGCGCCTGCGGCGTTGAGATAATCAAAATTTCCCGAATATCGGCGTTCATAAGAGCAGACATCGGATAATATATCATCGGCTTGTCGTAAATCGGAAGCAGTTGTTTAGACGTAACACGGGTCAAAGGATAAAGCTGCGTTCCTGAACCGCCTGCAAGAATAATTCCTTTCATAATGCATCCCCTTTGAATTATTTTAACGTTAGTAAAATTTTCCTAAAGACAACATATATTTGCACACTTTTACAAAGCCAGGGAATAATATAATAATATATAATTATACCTCTCACAGTTAAAAAAATCCACTGTTTGGACTGAAATTATAAGAAAGATAATATAAAATCAAAAAATAAAACGGCAACGACTGCATATATTCAATCATTGCCGTAATTTTACTCATATATTTTAAACGGCACAAAATACTTAACACACAAAGCGGATTTTTCAGATAATTATACTCCGTCTGCGCGAAATACGCATTTAACGGTTAAAAAAATAATCTTCCAATCGACCAAAAAACTGCGTTCTTTTATGTATTTTATGTCAAGCTCCAACCATTTTTCAAAGGTGAGACTGTTTCGGTTGGGCTGAACCTGCCAGTAGCAAGTAAGTCCCGGCTTCACAATAAGTCTTTGAAGCATATAGTCGTCATACTGCTCTACCTCGCTTGGCAAAGCCGGTCTCGGACCCACAATAGACATATCGCCTTTTAATATATTCCAAAGCTGAGGCAGCTCATCCAGACTGGTTTTTCTTATGAATTTCCCAACGCGGGTGATACGTGGATCATCTTTGATTTTAAAAACAGGACCGTCCATTTCGTTATCTGAAAAAAGTTCGGAAAGCCTATCCTCCGCATCGACATACATTGAACGAAATTTATAAAATTTAAACTGCTTTCCTGCGTACCCTACGCGGATTTGAGAAAAAACAGGGCTGCCTTTGGGATCATCAATAAAAATAATTAATGCGATTATCAAAAACACCGGAGAAAGGACTATCAATGCAAGCGACGAAAAAAATATGTCTTGTATCCTACGACCGATCCAATAGCCCTTTTTTGAGTGAAGTTGCTCTTTACGGTTAAAGTAAATATGGTCTATTTTTTTCTCATCAGACCCATCGATAAGCTCTGTTTTATTTTCTGCGATCGAAAACTCCATCTCACTCAGCCTCCTCATTTTTAATACAATCCGATATATGTATCATTTGCAGATAAACAATTTAATAAAGTATGAGCCTAAAAATGCTAATACTAAAATATTCCTTTTATTTTTTAATTCTATAATAATATATATATTACCAATTGTCAAGTGAATAACTGTGAAACCCGAAAGCATAAGCAGATGATAACAACAAAACATGTTAAATTTTACAATAATATAAGATATTTAAATCGGAGCTGACGCTCCATCAAGCTCGCTTTAAGCGGGGCTTGCGAACGATTGCAGCCTGTGCTGAGGAGCGTTAGCTCCTCAGGGTTTATCACTCCCACTGAAATTCCGAAATGACCCGCCGCCTTTCTGGCAGGGGCATCGGCGAATAGGTTATATACTTTGTTTACTCTTGTTCTTGATTGTTTTGAATACAGATACCGTAATCATAGCCAGCAATGCGCCCAATATATTAAGCAACGCATCTATAACATCAAAATGCCGACCGGATATAAACAGCTTATGCCATTCATCAAAAAACGAAAGAGCCGATACCGCCAATATAGCAAATCCATATTTTAAAGCTGTCTTTTTAAAACCAAAAGACGAAAATATACCCATTACAGGAAAAAATACAACGTAATACAAAACGATATGGGATGCTTTTCGCAAAAATATATGTATATTGTTATAATACAGATCCGAATTTTCTCCGAATATCAGCTTTGATATAAATTTTGCTATCGACCCGCTTTGCTGGGCTGTTTGAGGTCCGTTCTGAGATGACAGATAAAAAAGCAGCGCGCACCACACCAAAAGAAAAACCGCGCTTATCAAAATTCTTTTTTTGTTTGTGAGTTTAACACCAGACAATGATTTCCCCTCCCAATAAAATAAGACCTGTTTATAATAACACATAAACAGGTCTTATTCAAATATTTCTTTAGACTTAAACGCCCAAAAACGGCTTTTTTCCGCCTAAAATCCGCTGAAAGCCTTAAAACGCGCGCCGGCATATCTATGGGCTTTAAGCCGCTTATATGCGAAAAATTTTCTCGCTTTCAGGTGCGAAGCAGTTTTGCCCGTCATAAATTTTTTTTAGGCAAAGTCCAAAATTGCAGGAATACTGCCGTATTTCAAGATTTTTGACAAAGTATAAGAAGAATTTTGTTCGGCAAAACCGTTTCCACATTATTTAGGTATAATCTATTTATACATTTTATACATTCCAAATTTCTTTAGCGTATTCATACACTGTGCGGTCGCTGGAAAACTCACCTGACCCCGCTATATTTAAAATACATTTTTTTGCAAACTCGTATTCATTCGCCGTATCGTTTATAGCCCGAAGCTTAGTTTTGCAGTAGTCGTCAAAATCCAAAAACAGAAAATAATTGTCCGGCGAATGCCAGCTTGCACCCTTTAATAGCGAATCATGAAGCTCTTTGAATATTCCCGTGCCGCCGTCGTCAAACGTCCCGTCAATCAAAGTATCCACAACTTTTTTGAGCGCTTTGTTTTCTTTATATATCCTTTCAGGAGCATAATTGTTTTTTGCTTTTTCTATTTCTTCAACCGTTGCACCGAAAATATAATTATTCTCTTTTCCCGCTTTATTTACTATCTCAATATTCGCACCGTCCAACGTTCCTAGTGTAACCGCGCCGTTGAGCATGAATTTCATGTTGCTGGTTCCGCTGGCTTCGGTACCGGCTGTGGATATCTGTTCGCTGATGTCAGCCGCCGGTATTAGCTTTTCTGCGTAGGAGACATTATAGTCTGACACAAACAGCACCTGCATTTTATCGTTCACATCACTGTCTGAATTGACAAGCTCTGCAACCTCATTGATATATTTTATAATTCCCTTTGCCCTGGCGTATCCGGGAGCTGCCTTTGCCCCGAAAATAAACACAGTCGGCCGAAACAGTGTTATACTTTTATCCTTTAGTCCAAAATAAAAATACATTATTGAAAAGGCGTTCAGCAATTGACGTTTATATTCGTGCAGGCGCTTTACCTGAATATCCACCACAAAACTCGGATCCATTATAAATCCGTCATGCTTTTGAACATATTCTTTAAGCTCGTTTTTCTTTTCACGCTTAATCTTAATAAAATTTTCAAGATCGGATTTTGAACACGCAAACGGTTTTAGCTTTTCGAGTTCATATAGATTATAAATCCATTTATCACCTATGCGCTCGGTTATAAATTCCGAAAGCTGCGGATTGCAAAGTCCCAGCCACCGACGCTGAGTAATCCCATTGGTCTTATTGTTAAACCGCTCGGGAAAAAGCTCATACCAATTTTTAAGCACGCTGTTTTTTAAAATCTCGGTGTGCAGCTTTGCTACTCCGTTTGTAGAGTGACTTGCAAATATAGCAAGACGCGCCATATGCACATTTCCGCCTGAAATTATACCGTATTTGTCGCGGGCACTGCCGTTATTTCTGCAATCCACCTTTTCAAGCAGCCGATCATTTATCTGCTCGACATATCTGCACAGCTTAGGCACTACCTTTCTGAAAAGTCCCACATCCCACTTTTCAAGTGCTTCGATCATTACCGTATGATTTGTATAAGCAAATGTTTTTACCGCGACGTCAAACGCGCAGTCAAAGCTCATACCCTCGTCCTCAATTAAAATGCGTATAAGCTCAGGAATGGCAATAGTAGGATGAGTATCGTTGAGCTGAACAGCAAAATGATCGGGAAAATTTTTGAAATCACCGCCGATATTTTCTTTAAAACGCTTCACAAGGCATTGCATTGTCGCAGATGTGAAAAAATACTGCTGTTTCAGACGCAGTATTTTTCCCGCCTCGTCGTTGTCGTTCGGATATAGCACGCCGCTTATCTCCTCAGCGGCCTTCACAGCTTTATCACTGCCTTTGTCAGCACTGTCTGCCTCCGACTGCCACAATCGCAGAGTGTTTACGGTTTTGTTTTTATATCCGATAATCGGCATATCATACGGGACTGCCGTCACCGACTGATCTGCAAACCGGATCTTCACGCTTTCGTCCTCTTTTCTTATACTGAAAGGATCGCCGAACCGCGTCCAGTCGTCAGGATACTCCTTTTGAAATCCATCGGTAATTTTTTGCTTGAATATACCGTATTTATATCGGATTCCGTAACCATCAAGCGGTATCGAATGCGTAGCGGCAGAATCAAGGAAGCATGCGGCAAGACGACCAAGACCTCCGTTTCCCAAAGCGTCGTCATCAATCTCTTCAAATATATTTTCGGAAATACCGTTTTCCTTTAAAAGCTCGTTTGCCTCATGCAATATTCCCAGATTAAAAAGATTGCTGTTTATTACCCTCCCTATCAAAAATTCAGCGGAAAGATAGCAGGCTCTTTTTTTAGATATTTCAGAAGTCCAGTTTTCCTCAACTATTTCCATACATGCTTCAGAAAACGCCGTATATATTTCCTTCGCATTACCCTGATAAATATCCTTGGCGTAAAGCCTGCGCATATTATCGGTTACCCGTTGTTTAAACAAAGACAAATCAACTCCACTCCAATAATTTCAAATTCACTTTCTGTTATAAATCTCGGTGATGTCTGCAATTCTTTGTCCGAGTTGTTCTGTAAGCTGTTCTTTTTTTATTCTCCATTTCCAATTTTGCCCGATTGTTGACGGATAATTCATCCTCGCTTCATTTCCCAATCCCAGCCAATCCTGCATCTGCATAATAACTGTGTTGGCGCTGCTTGCAAACGCAGCTTTTATCGCCGCGTCGGGCAATTTTTGGGTATCGTTAGAATCAAGATATTTTTTAGCAAACTCAAGCCGCCAACCGGACGCGGAATCGAAAAATCCCTTTGCCGTTTCATTGTCATGCGTTCCTATATATGCTATTGTATTAGCTTCGTAATTGCAGGGCAGATCCGCGCTTTTGCTGTTTGAGTCAAATCCAAATTCGAGAATTTTCATTCCCGGAAAGCCCGCGCAATTTCTAAGCTCTGTCACCTCAGGAATCAAAACTCCCAAGTCCTCCGCTATTATTTTTTTATCGCCGATAACGCTTATAATTGCTTCTATCAGCTTTTGCGACGGTCCCCATTTGTATTTTCCGTTTTCAGCGGTAGCATCTTCATACGGAATATTGTAATAGCGCACTATTCCTATAAAATGGTCTATTCTTATAATATCGTACAGCTTTGCCGACCATTCCATACGTTTTTTCCACCAGGAAAAACCGTCGCTCTCCATACGCTCCCAATCGTAAATCGGATTTCCCCAAAGCTGACCTGTGGCGGAAAAATTGTCCGGCGGGACGCCGCTCACAACCTTGGGAATATAATTTTCGTCCATAACAAATTGCTCGGCGTCCGTCCACACATCAGCACTGTCAAGCGCAACGTATATCGGAATATCTCCGATTATTTCTATACCGCAGTCATTTGCGTATTTTTTCAGCTTGACCCACTGTTTAAAAAATTCGTACTGACAAAATTTCCAAAAGCTGATTTCCTTTTGGTGCTCCTGCTTGAAACGTTCTATGGCCGTGTGTTCCTTCATTCTAAATTCGCGCGGCCATTTCAGCCATTCGACTGAATCAAATGTTGATTTTACAGCCATAAAAAGGCTGTAATCGTCAAGCCAATATCCGTTTTGTTCGCAGAAGCTGTTATACCCGCTGTCAGCAGTTTTCAAAAAGTTTTCATATGCTTTTTCGAGCGTTTTAAAACGGTTCAAATAAATCCATTCATAATCCACATACTGTTCGTCGTACGGATATCGTGCCGCAATTAAATCTTCATTCGATAACAATCCCTGCTCAGCTAGTATTTCAATATCAATAAAATACGGATTTCCCGCGTATGCGGAAAAGCTTTGATACGGACTGTCGCCGTAGCTTGTTGGACCAATCGGAAGGATCTGCCAGTACGACTGCCCCGCGCGCTTTAAAAAATCCACAAATTCGTATGCTTCTTTTCCAAACGAACCGATTCCGTACTTACCCGCGATACTGCTTACAGGCATAAGAATTCCCGCCGCCCTTTTCAAAGGCTTTTGAACCTTACTGATATTCATAAAATCATTCCTTTCATAGGAACTGCAATTTTAACGTCGCTAAGTACGGCACCGGATATTTTTTGTAGTTGTAATATTCGGCGGCATGCTTTATTTGAGCAAAATCCGACATAGAATATATTTTTAGCTTAACACAAACAACCTCCGCCGCACAATGCTATTATTCACCAAATATTTTCACTTATATTCTATGCTGCCGCCAAAAAAAATCTTATACGCAAAAAACTCCGTCAACTGCGCGTTAAATCTACCGGGGTTAACGGCATACGGGGTTTTCTGATTTTTATTATTTTAAAAGCAGCTGAATCTGTTCATCGGAGGGCATCGACGGTATTGCGCCGCGTTTTGTAGTCGCAAGGCTCGCCGCCGCGCTCGCGTATTTCAAAATCTCGAAGCACTCATTTTCAGCCACTGCGCTGAAATCAAGATTATAATCCAAAAGTCTGCTGAGCGCAGTTCCGCAAAATGAATCTCCCGCGCCCGTAGTATCGATAGTTTTAACCTCATCAAAGCACGGATGATGCAAAACGATATCATCCTTCAGCATATATGCGCCGTCCCTGCCGCAGGTAGCAAACAGGATTTTCGGCGAAAACTCTTTCAAAATGCGCTTAGCTCCCGAAACAATATCGCTCTCACCGTATAAAAATTCAATTTCATAATCGGATATTTTAATGATATCCGCGTATTCCATTACAATGCGCATGGCTTTTCTCGCTTCTTCCAAATCACTCCAGAGCGGTTCGCGCAAATTTGGGTCAACCGAAATAACAATTCCCGCATCTTTGGCGATATCAAGCGCTTTAAGCGTTGCCGCCCGGCAATTCTCATCGGTAAGCGACAGCGTTCCGCAATGAAAAATCCGCGCGAATCTTATAAGCTCATCATCGACCTCATCGGGCGTCAGCATAACGTCCGCGCTGTTTTTGCGGGAAAACGAAAAATTCCGATTGCCTTCATCATCAAGCGTTACAAACGCAAGAGTTGTGAAATGCTCCGGCGTTTGTATGAGCCCTCGCGTGTCTATATTAAGTGCAATGAGCGTTTCCTTTAAAAAATCCCCGAAGGTATCTTTTCCCACCTTACCTATAAACGCCGCGGATTTTTCAAGCTTTACCATCGCCGCCAAAACATTGCAGGGCGCGCCCCCGGAATTAGCCTCAAACATAAAGCTTCCCTGCTTGCTTTTTCCGCACGGGGTGAAGTCAATGAGTAATTCGCCTAAAGAAACTATATCAAACATAATAATCCTCCGATAGAAGTAAATTTCTGCTCTGTAATCCGATAATCAGTACCAAAAACTACAACACAATAATAATCTTATAGCTATTGTATCATTTTTATTGGAAAAATAAAAATGATACAATAAAATTTTATTCAAAACATATGCAAAAACGGCGCGGAATTCCGCGCCGTTTTTGCTTTTATTAAGGAGTTATTTTTTCAGCGTAGCAACGCCTTTCTTATTTGTCCTGTAAGTCTTCTTGCCAACCTTGACGGACTTCTTGCTTTTCTGGACTACGCCTTTTTTATTGACAACGTATT
>CAZHWR010000065.1:0-8021 GCA_964536085.1 uncultured Oscillospiraceae bacterium | reverse complement strand
TTAAGAAAGCAGGTCGGCATGGTGTTTCAGCAGCCCAATCCGTTCCCGATGAGCATTTATGACAATATCGCATTCGGTCCCCGAACTCACGGCATCCGTTCAAAGGTCAAGCTGGACGATATTGTTGAACGCTCGCTGCGCGGGGCTGCGATTTGGGACGAAGTCAAAGACCGGCTTAAAAAGAACGCGCTCGGTATGTCCGGTGGACAGCAGCAAAGGCTGTGCATCGCAAGAGCGCTCGCTGTAGAGCCTCAGGTTTTGCTCATGGACGAACCGACCAGCGCACTCGACCCGATATCGACCACTAAAATAGAGGACCTTGCTCTGGAATTGAAAAACAAGTATACTATAGTTATGGTCACGCACAATATGCAGCAGGCGGCGAGAATTTCAGATAAAACCGCGTTTTTTCTGTTGGGCGAGATCGTTGAATACAATAAAACCGGCGATTTGTTTTCGATTCCTCAGGATAAACGTACGGAGGATTATATCACGGGGAGGTTCGGTTAATGAGAAATCGTTTGGATACGCAATTAAAACAGCTTAACAACGAGCTTATCGAGATGGGCATTTTAATTGAACGCGCAATTGAAAATTCGGTGAGCGCGCTTAAAAATTTGGATAAGCGGCTCGCAAATGACGCGGCGGTTATCGAGGACGGTATCAACGGCAAGGAAAAAAAGATTGAGTCGCTCTGCCTGCAGCTTTTATTGCAACAGCAGCCGGTTGCAAAGGATCTGCGGCTTATTTCCTCCGCTTTGAAGATGATAACAGATATGGAAAGAATAGGAGATCAGGCGTCCGATATTGCGGACATCGTTTTGGTGATGCCGAAAATATCCGGTGCATCCCAGCTTGAGCGCATAGGCAGAATGGCGGCAGCGACCGCAAAGATGGTAAAGGACAGTGTGGACGCGTTTGTAAAACGCGATATTATGCTTGCCCAAAAGGTGTGCGATGAGGATGATAATATCGACGATCTTTTTTTGCAAATAAGAAGCGAACTGCTGGAGCTTATCGCGGCGGATAAGCAAAGCGGCGAATTGGCGCTCGATCTGTTTATGATAGCCAAATACTTTGAGCGCATAGGCGATCACGCGGTGAACGTTGCCGAGTGGGTCGCGTTTTCGATAACGGGAAGACACAAAAAATAACGACTGACAACGCTGAGACTCAAAGGAGGGTCTGTATAGCATGATTTTTATTGTTGAGGACGACGACAATATCAGGGAGCTGGAAAGCTACGCTTTGAAAAATTCAGGATATGAGGTCGCGGAGTTCTCCGACGGCAAGGCTCTTTTGAGCGAGTGCGCCGAAAAAAGCCCTGAGCTTATAATACTCGATATCATGCTGCCCGGAGCCGACGGCTTGACTCTGCTTAAGCAGCTTAAGGAGTCGCGTGAAACAAAGGAGATACCCGTTATATTTATAACTGCTAAAACGGGCGAAATGGATATGGTAAAAGGGCTTGATGTGGGCGCGGACGATTATATAACAAAGCCGTTCGGCGTTATGCAGCTTGTTTCGCGTGTTAAAGCTCTTTTAAGAAGAACAAAGAGGAGCGCGGGCGAAGAGATTCTCAGATGCGGTGAAATAGAGATGAATATCGAACAGCATACGGTAACGGTCGGCGGAGAGCCGTGCAGGCTCACGTATAAGGAGTTTGAGATTTTGAAGCTGTTTATGAAAAACCGCGGGAAGGTCTTTTCGCGCGATAAATTGATGGAGATCGTGTGGGGATTTGATTATCAGGGCGAGACCCGAACGGTCGATATGCATATTAAGACACTTCGCGCAAAGCTGGGCGGCGCAAAAGATGCCGTTCAGACGGTCAGAAACGTCGGCTATAAGCTGGATGTAAAATGAGCAGAGACAGGGAAAACGGCTTTAAACCGAGGTTCCTTGTTTTTGCGGCTGATAGAGGGTTTTGTATGGAAAGAAAGATAAGTCTGCATTTTTTGCTGATAAGCTTTGTCAGCTTGATTTTGGCGTCGGCGGTCGTATGCGTTGCCTATTTCGGCGCTATGCAAAAGCAGGTGTTCAGCGACCTGCGCCTGATCGCGCAGGCGGTTGAACAATGTATTGACGACGATAATCATGCGTTTGATTCGCTTGATACCCGCGTTACCGTGGTTTCGCCCGACGGCTCAGTTGTTTATGATAATGCGGCGGATTCTGATACAATGGAAAATCATCTTAGGCGCGAGGAAATTGAAGGCGCGCTTAAAAACGGCGCGGCAACCGCATCGCGGGAATCCGAAACTGTCGGAAAGCGGGAGTATTACTACGCTAAAAGGCTTGCAAACGGCGATGTTTTAAGGGTCAGCGCACAGTCGGATACTGTGCTGGCGACGCTTTATTCATCTATGCCGCTCGCTGTTACGGCGCTGCTGCTCGTGTTGGGGTTGTGCGCCTTTTTGGCTACTGTTCTCACCAAGTCTATAGTCAAGCCGATAAAAAATATTTCAGAGGTTATCGACAGCCGAGATTACGACAACTACGGCTACGATGAGCTTGTCCCGCTTGTTAGGAAAATCAAGAGCCAGCGCACTGAAATTGAAAAGCAGTTAAAAAAAGTGCGGGAGGAAAAGGAAAAAATTACCACTATCATGGACAACATGTCCGATGGGCTTATATTGTTTGACGCTCAAAAAAGTGCGGTGTTGATAAACGAAACGGCTGTGAAGCTGTTGAAAACAAGCGAGAATGCAATCGGCGAACGGATTTATTATATAACTAGGAACGCCGAGATTATCGATTGTGTAAAATCCGCCGATGAAGGCAAAAGCGCGTCGGCGGCGTTTAAAGCGGAGGGCAGGATATATCAGTTCGCGGCAAGTCCCGTATTTGCAAAGGACAGGCAGAACGGCGTTGTCTGTCTTGTGACGGATATCACCGAAAAGGCGGGACTGGAAAAAATGCGGCGGGAGTTTACCGCAAATGTATCTCATGAATTGAAAACGCCGCTGACTTCGGTAATGGGGTATTCAGAGCTTATCGAAAACGGGCTAGCAAAGCAGGAGGACGTTCCGAAATTCGCTGCAAAAATAAGCAAGGAAGCTAAAAGAATGTTAACGCTCATAAGCGATATTTTAAAGCTTTCAAATCTCGATGAAATCGGCGCGGAGGACAGCTTTGAAAAGGTAGAGCTTAAAGAGGTCGCCGAGGAGACGGCGGGTGGTCTGGCGCTTTTGGCAGAAAAATACGGCGTAAAAGTCAATGTGTCGGGCGGCGGCGCGGTTGTGGACGGAAACCGCGGAAGGCTGTGCGAGCTTGTATACAACCTGTGTGAAAACGCGATACGGTATAATGTGCCGCAGGGAAGCGTCGATATAATCGTACAGGACAAAGAGCTTATAGTGAAAGACACGGGCATCGGGATCCCGGCCGATAAGCAGTCCCGTGTGTTTGAACGGTTTTATCGGGTTGATAAAAGCCGTTCAAAGGAATCGGGCGGAACAGGGCTTGGACTTGCTATAGTCAAGCACATTGCCGCCGCGCACGGAGCTTCGGTGTCGCTTGAAAGCGAAGAGGGCAAAGGAACAAAAATCACCGTTAGCTTCAAATAATATTTTATTCGTTACAAACACACAGCCGGCTGCGATACCGCAGCCGGCTGTGTGTTTGATATTTCTATCACTTTTCAAGCGTGGTTTCTTCGATTATAAACCTGGGGCGGCGTTTGGTTTCAAGATAAACCTTGCCGATGTATTCGCCGATGATCCCTATCGACAAAAGCTGCAAGCCGCCGATTGCCCAGACCGATATGATGAGCGACGGCCAGCCGCTTACAGTGGCTCCCGTGAAAAAACGAACCAGCGTGTATATCAGCATGACTATGGCGCAAACAAAGATAAATCCGCCCAAAAAGGTTATGAATTTTATCGGCTTTATTGAAAGCGAGGTTATTCCCTCGAATGCAAACGCCAGCATTTTTTTCAGAGGATATTTTGATTCTCCCGCGGTTCGCTCGCCGCGGGTGTATTTTACAACGCCGCTTTTAAATCCAACCATCGGAACCATACCGCGCAAAAACAGATTGACCTCCGGGAAGGCTTCGAGCGCGTTCAGCGCTTTTTTAGTCATCAGGCGGTAGTCGGCGTGGTCGTATATGATGTCGACTCCCATGATGCTCAGAAATTTGTAGTAAGCGCGGGCGGTAGTTTTTTTAAAAAACGTATCTTTATCGCGCAAAGAACGGACGCCGTAAACGATTTCACAGTTTTCGTTCAGGCATTTATCGACCATCTGTTCAACTGCGTTGATATCATCCTGCAAGTCTGCGTCCATCGAAACTATCATGTCCGCGTATTCCTTCGCCGTCATAAGTCCCGCCAAAAGCGCGTTTTGATGACCGCGGTTTTTGGAAAGCTTTAGTCCCTCGAACGCTTTGTTCGATGTTGAAAGCGAACTGATTGTTTCCCATGTTTTGTCCTTTGAGCCGTCGTCAACAAATAATATCCTGCTGTCGTCGGATATTTTTCCGAGCTTTTGCAGCTTTTCAAGAATTTTCAACGCTTCCCTGGATGTTGCCGGGAGCGCCTCCTCCTCGTTATAGCATGGCATAACAATATAAAGTGTGTTGTTCATATTACTGCCTCTTTCTTTTTCGTGTGTAGGACTGCCTTGCAGATTCATTATACCGTATTTGAGGTTTTTGTCAATTAAAAAAGCGTGCAGGGCGTTAAAAATCGAAAAAACGCGTTTTTTGTCCCTTTTTTTATTTTTTTAAGGTTATTATTAAATAATAGTTTATTTTGTGCTAGAATATAGTAAAAGATTATAGGGGTGTGAAATAGTGCTGATATATATGTCGATGCTTGACTCCAAGGACGACGAAAATAAGTTTGAGCATCTTTATTATACATACAGAAATCTTATGTATACCGTTGCATACGGCATTTTAAAAGACGATATGCTTGCGGAAAACGCCGTTTCAGAAGCGTTTATGAAGATAGCTGTGAATTTTTCAAAAATATCAGATGTGGATTGTCCCCGAACAAAAGGGTTTGTGGTTATTATAGTTAAGAACACGGCGATAAATATATACAATCAGAACAAACGAAGCGCAGAAGTGAGCTTCGATGAAATTGAAGACAGCATTTCCTGTTCGCATAACGCGGAGGACGAAGCGTTCGAGCGTTTTGCATCCGAGGAGCTTAAAAACGCGGTAAAAAGTCTGAAGCCGATATATTTCGAAGTTGTAAGCTTGTATTATTCGATGGGATATTCCACTTCGGAAATATCAGATATTATTTCGGTGAATACCGAGACGGTGAAAAAACGTCTGCAAAGGGCAAAAAATCAGCTGTATGAAATATTGTGTAAGGAGGAATGTTCATGAAAGCTTTAAAAAATGCCGTGGATATAGCGCTTGAAGAATTTGCGGAAGAATATGACAATGAAATGCAAGCCGATAAACAGCATGAATTTTCCTCAGAGTTCGAGAGTGAAATTGAAAAAGCGGCGAAAATAGCTAAAAAGAAACGCAGGTTTATAAAAATTAATAAAAAGATGTTTGTTTCTTTGGCTGCCGCCGCTGCAGCATTTGCGCTCACTGTTACGGCAGGAGCGATAAGGCAGGGCGGTATTGACGGCTTTATAAAATACGGCTTTGGCGAACGTACCAAAACCGCTGAAACGCAAAGCGCCGAAGATTCAGTTAAAACTGAAAGCACCAGCGTTTATCTGGATTACGCTGTTGATGACGTACAGGATAAAAATGACAAAACAGCATCGAAAACTGCCAAAACAGTGGCTTGGGAATATGAAATATCCAGTGCGAATGAGAATAGCGTGACAATAACGGGATATACGGGAAATGTCAGTAAGCTGAAGGTCCCTAAAAAAATCGACGGATATACCGTCACGGCAATCGGAGAAAAAGCAATAAACGGCAACAAAAATATTAAAACGCTGTATATTCCCGATACTGTTGCTGTTTTAGAGGAATCGGCGGTTTATAATTGCAAAAATTTGAAAAAAGTAATTGTGCCGAACAGTGTTACACAAATCGGCGAAAAGGCGATAGGCTATTACTATGACAAGGAGCTTGACGAGGATTTACTGCTCGACGATATCACCATAAGCTGCGGGAAATATTCAGCCGCGTATTATTACGCTATCGATAATATGATTGCAAATCAAACGGATGAAATCGAAAAGATGCCAAAGTGGGAGTATAATAAATCCGGAAGAAGCATTGTTATCAGCGGTTATCACCGTGAAGAAAGCGAAGTGGAAATTCCTGAAACCATCAACGGCAAAACCGTTATAGGAATCAACGGAGGCGCATTTAAAAACAATCCTGTTGTTACAAGAGTTGTCATTCCGGAAACAGTGCGCTTTGTTTCCGATGGGGCATTTGCGGGGTGCGGTAAACTGGAAGCAATATATATTTACAATAAAACCCTGTCAATATCGGGTATGGCTTTTGCATACTCCTATACGGATACTAACGGGTATGACGATTACACATTCAACAACGGTCTTATGATAAAAGCGGAGCGGGATTCAACAGCGTATGAGTATGCTGTTGAATACGGAATCGCTTTTACTGCGACGGACGATGATTCCGTGGTATATTCAGATGAATATGTCGACAGCGGCGTTTCATCGCAGTCACAACCGAATCATACCGATGCTTCGAGCGGCGCGGATACGTCGTCAGGAGGATAAACCAAAAAGAAGCAGCCGCGTTATAGCGCGGCTGCTTCTTTTTGGTGCGTTGGTACGCCCGACTGGATTCGAACCAGCGGCACATGGCGTCGGAGGCCATTGCTCTATCCAACTGAGCTACGGGTGCATAAAGATAATAAAATTTTTATTCTTCACCGGCAGACAGGCGGTTGCTCAAAAGAGCAAATAGACCGAAGACATATCGCTCTATCGCCTGAGCTACGGGTGCATACAATAATTTTCTCTGAATTGCAGGGCATAAGATAGGGCGGAGTTGCCTTTTCCCCTGAGAGCATAGCCATTATAACACATTTTTTTGAAAAGTGCAAAAGAAAACCTTGTATTTTTTGGATTTTCTGCTATAATTATGGTAAAAAAACGGGACAAAGAGATGAATCAAAAAACAGTCGTGGTAGGTCTTTCGGGAGGCGTGGACAGCTCCGTGGCGGCTTACCTGTTAAAAGAACAAGGGTATCGAGTCATCGGACTTTATATGGTCAATTGGGAAGAGGAGGACGGAAGCGGCGTCTGTACCTCGGAAGAGGACTATGCCGACGTAAGGAGAGTTGCGGACAAGCTGGAAATTCCCTATTATTCGGTCAACTTTGCGAGGGATTATCTCGATCGGGTGTTTTCCTATTTTCTGCGGGAGTACGAGGCGGGCAGAACGCCCAATCCCGACGTTTTGTGCAACCGAGAAATCAAGTTCGGGCCATTTAAGGAGTATGCAAAGTCCTTGGGGGCAGACTTCATTGCGACGGGGCATTACTGCGGAATCTCCCATGAAAACGGGCTGCACTTCCTCAAGAAGGCGGCGGATCGCGGCAAGGATCAGACGTATTTTCTCAATCAGCTTAGCCAAGATCAGCTCGAAGGCGTGCTCTTTCCCCTTCAGGGATTGCAAAAGGCGGAAGTGAGGGCGATTGCCGAGCGGGAGGGGCTTGCCACCGCAAAGAAGAAGGATTCCACGGGGATTTGCTTCATCGGCGAGCGGAATTTCCGTGCGTTCTTGCAGACGTACCTTCCCAACAAGCCGGGCAAAATTCTGACGGTGGACGGCAAAGAGATCGGCGAGCACATCGGGCTCATGTACTACACCCTCGGGCAGAGAAAGGGGCTCGACATCGGCGGACAGAAGGGAGATTCCGAGGGAGGACGGTGGTTCGTCGTCGAAAAGGATTTGAAGAACAACGTCTTATACGTGGCGCACGGAAGCGAGGAGCGGCTCTATACAGCCGCTTGCAGGGTGTCAGGCGTCAATTGGATTCCGAAAAAACCCGAAAGAGACGAATTTCGCTGCACGGCAAAGTTCCGATACCGTCAGGACGAGCAGGGCGTATCCG
>CAZHWR010000064.1:0-8401 GCA_964536085.1 uncultured Oscillospiraceae bacterium | reverse complement strand
AATGATGAGCTGAGTCTTGAATACACCGACAACAATCAGCCGATCCTGACCGGTAAAGTCGGAATAAGGAATAATATGTCAGTTTCGGTATATGACAATATCAAGCTCACGCATTTAAATCGCGGCAATAAATCCGAGAATTAGAGCGGGAGGGAAAAGCTATGAATAAAATCATTAAACGGTCGCTCGCCGCTTCGGTCGGAGTTGTAATTACATTAACATTTTTTGCGGCGGCACAGATTGCTTTAAATGGAAATGATACTGCTTCACCCGCAAAGGCGGCGGGGCATACAAGTACATTGCTCGCGCATTATGATTTTAACGGTATTACGGGCTCTTCGGTATCCGACGTTACGGGAAACGGATATGACGGAATGCTTGACGGTTCTGATTATTCGGTAAATGAGGGCTCCGTTTCGTTCAATGAAAAAACCGACGCCAGCTATGGGAGCGGTGTAAAGCTTAACGGCAATCCTTTTGCAGACACCGGCGATGATGTGACTGTTATGGCGTGGGTAAACCCTTCAACGTCTGTCAGCGAGAACGCTATAAGGACATTTTTTAATTTAAACAGCGGAACGGCTCCCAATACATCCAGCTATGCGCTTCTGATAACTAAATTTAGCGGTCAAGGTCTTCGCTATCTTAACGGCAGTATGGTTCAAACCGACAGTATCTTACCGCAGAATCAATGGAGTCTGATTACATTGGTTCAAACAAAAGACACAAATTATCTGTATCTAAACGACGCGCTTGTTACTTCGTTTGAGTGCACAAGGCGGATGTGCGATATTTCCAACGGCGTTGTGACGTTTGCAAAGGCGATCACATGGCCGGACAAGGGCTTCAGGGGCGCGGTGGACGATATAAAAATATACAGCGAGGCATTCAGCGAGCTTGAAATCGCGCAGGAGTATCAAAAGACCATGTATCCGATATCAGGCTTTTCCGTGGGAGGATACAACGCGGCGATTGATCAAAAAAATCAGACGATGCTTATTTCCCTGCCTGAGGATTTTTCACTTGAAAATGTTTCTCCTATCGTCACAACAACAGCTTCAGAAATAAAAATCAACGGTCAGTCGTTTAACGAGGGAGATACGGTAACGCTGAATGAGGGCAAGAATACAGTTGATTATTCAGACGGGGACGAAAGCGGAACATATGCGCTCAATATCTATCGGGATAAGCTTGAAAAATTAGCGGACTTTGATTTTGCAGCCGAAAGCATTTCTTCCGACGGAACAGTTTCGGATCAAACCGGCAATGGTTATTATGCCAGACTCGGCGATTATGCCCAATCGAAGGCTGAATATGTTAATTTAAACGGCGGGTATATAGACATTGATCCGCAGCTGATTGCAGATACAAACGCGGCTTTAACGCTTAACTTTACATTGAGCATTGAAAAAGATTCGGAATTGCAGCATACGCTGCTTTCCGCGGGTACCACGGATACCGGGCGGCTTTTGCTGTCTGCTGATTACCGTTCGGAGTGCGAGGGACCGCGCTGGGCATTAAAAACAAGCGCGTCGGGCGAATCGGTCGTTAAAACCGACAACTTCCTCGGATATGAAAAATGGCTGCACATAACTTATACGCAGACAAACGCGATTGCAAAAATCTACGTTGACGGAATCTGCGTTGCCAGCGGGACGTCTATACTGCCCGCTTCGATGATAGGAAACGCAAAGACGTATATAGGTAAAGCGACCGACCCTAATGACGATTCGGGTCTGCGCGGACAGATAGCTGATTTTACCGTTTACTCGGGCGCTATGACCGATTCCGAAGTTGCGGCGCTGCATACGCAGAGCAGCTTCCCCGACAGCTATGAAATCGACGAGCCGTCCGACGCGGCATGTGATTTGCTTGGCTTTGCCTATCCGAACGATAATTATACCATGGAAATAGACGGATATAATATTCACGTTAAAACCGATTCCTCAGAGGAACTCGGAACGCCTGTCGTTACCGTTTCTGATAACGCTGCGTATACGATTCAGGACGATCTTTTGATTATAACAGCGCCGAACGGTTTGGATCAGACTGTATATGTTATTGATGTTGAATATCCTGAATCAACCGTCGCGCAGCTCGACACAGTTACGGTCAACGGTATCAATGCGATTATCGATGATTACAGTCTGACGGTTTCAGCCGAGCTTCCTATAGGAACTAATGCAGATCTTGCGGTAGTTGAAGCCTCTGCCAAAGAAAACGGAACTGCAAAATGGCGCGGCGGAGAGATTACCGTAACCTCCGAAGACGGCAAAGCAACGGCGACTTATACACTTAAAATAACAGTTAAAAAGAATACTGCCGTACAGCTTGTTTCGGTCACGGTAAACGGAAAAGAGGCGGACGTTGACGAAACGGCTAAGACTGTGAGCATACAGCTTGGATACGGCGAAGCTGTTTCGGACGTACAGGCTGTGGCGGGCTATAACGGCACTGTGCAGGTTTCAGCGGATTACAAAACCATCACAGTTACTGCTGAGGACGGTGTAACAGCTTCCATATATACGTTGAATATAATAAGCGCTGCAGCGCCTCAGTCTCCGCAGACTCCGCAGACCCCTCAAGCGACCGTTTACAAAAACACCGTTGTTGGCACAACGGCGTACGACGCTAACGGAAAGAAAATCACCGGAACAAAGGTAGTGAAGGTCGGAGGAGCTTACCGCGCAATTAAAAACGGCAAGGTTCAGACAGGCACAAAGGTGGTTAAAATAGGCAAATACTATCGCGCAGTTAAAAACGGCAAAGTGGTTTACCGCAGTAAGACAGCGCTTGTAAGGATAAACAAAAAGACCTATGCGGTTTCCAAAAAGGGAATAGTTAAAATGAAAAAGCTTGTTACCGTTAACAAGAAAAAATATGTCAACAAGTCAAAAACTGCGGGAATTTATAAGAACAAGACGTTTAAGCTCAAGGGTAAATCTTATAAGGCTAACAAAAAGGGCGTTGTAAAACTCAAACATTAAACAGTATACGCAATGTAAAAATCGGAGGGCAAACAGTCCTCCGATTTTATATTGTAAGAAAAATTTGCGATATCGGGTTTGCCATATACTTGCATATTTCGTGCGGATTAGGTATAATAACCTCAAAGAGGTTATTATACCTATTTATTCTTATGGCGTGCGCCTCGCCGCCCGGGCGCGGCAACCGGCGCAGTCGCCGATTATACCATGCAACGCTTCGCGCTCATGGTATAATATTCTTAAAGCTAAAACCGGCCGCGTATGCACGGCAGTATCACAGAAAGGAAAGGATTTAAAATGACAGTAACAAAAGATACTTTAATAGGCGATATATTGGATTCAGACAGAACTACCGCCCAGTTTTTTCTTGAACTCGGAATGCACTGTTTAGGGTGCCCGTCATCACGCGGTGAAAGCGTTGAAATGGCGTGCGAGGTACACGGAGTTGACGTAAACGAGCTTGTTGAAAAGCTTAACAAGCATATGGCAGGCGAATAGTTATCTGCTCAAGTGATTTTTCACTTGAGCGGTTCTTTTTGGAGGAACAATGCAAAGCAGATTAAAGCTTACCGCAAGGCTTGAGGCTGTCGCCGAAATGGTTGGGAACGATTCGGTGGTAGCTGATATCGGAACCGACCATGCAAAGCTTCCGGCGTATCTTATCTTGCGCGGCAGGACACGCCGCGCTATCGCCGCGGATTTGCGTAAGGGACCGCTTAAAAAAGCGGAGGAAACAGTGAATTCGTACGGCGTGCAGGATAAGGTGTCGCTCGTGTTGTCGGACGGGCTTGAAAATGTCGATTTAAGCGGCGTTACAGATATTGTGATCGCAGGTATGGGCGGGGAGCAGATCGTAAAAATAATATCCGGATGCTCGTGTAGCCGCATAAAAAATGCGTATCTCATTTTACAGCCGATGAAGGATCCCGAGCTTCTGCGTCAATATCTTTGCGAAAACGGATTTGAAATATGTTCCGAAAGTGCGGCTTTGGACAGGGGCTTTGCTTATTGTATTATCAAAGCGCGGTATACGGGCAAAGCCATTAAAGCGGATAGGTTGTATTATAATGTCGGACAGCTTTGCAAGAATTCGGACATACAGAGTCTTGAATACATAAAACGCCTTGTCAGCAAGCAGAAAAAGAAAATCAATGGTCTGAAATGTTCGCATATGCCTTTGGATTTGACCGATGAACAGGAGTTTTTAAAACAGATTGAACGGATGGTGGAAGAATATAAACTGTCGGAAACAAAAAGCTAAATGCAGGATAAGTTATGATTAGCCTGCTTTGTTCGGTGAAAGGACGGTCGTTAGTATGAAAGTGAAGGATGTTTTTGATTTTGTTAACGAGCTGGCCCCTTTTGAATTGGCGGAAAGCTGGGACAACAGCGGTCTGCTTATCGGAAGTCCGCAGCGGGATATAAAAACAGTCATGCCTGTTTTGGATGTTACGCTTGACGTTTTAAAAGAGGCCAGGAACAAAAATGTTGATCTTATAATTTCCCATCATCCGGTTATTTTTGACGGTCTTAAGGCCATTGATGAAAGCTCGGTACAGTATTTCGCCGTAAAAAACAATATTGCAGTGATATCGGCTCACACTAATTTGGATGTGGCAAAAGGCGGAGTCACCGACGCTCTTTGCGATATTTTAGGAATCGAAAACGCAAAGGTGCTTTGCGCTCAAACCGAAAAAGACGGCGTTACATACGGAATCGGCGCAATCGGTGACATAAAACAGCCGATGCTCCCCGATGAGTTTGCAAAATTTGTCAAGCAGAAGCTTGGCTGTCAGGCGGTAAAGCTTGTCAAGGGGGCGGGCAAAATCAAAACCGTAGCCGTGGCAAACGGCGCGGAATACGGAATGCTCGGATATGCCGCCAAAGCGGGCGCGGACGCGCTTGTCGCAGGAGAGTCCAGGCACAATGTTATGGTCGATGCGAAAAATTCAGGTATTACGCTTGTCGACGCGGGGCATTTTGAAACCGAAAACGTAATAGTCGGCGTGTTGGAGCAAAAGCTCAAACAGCGTTTTACCGATTTGATTGTTATCCATTCGGGAAGCAATATATGCCCGTATGAAGTAGTGTAGTACATATTTTATAAGGAGGAAGCAAATTGGCGTTTGACGGTGTGTTTTTGGCCGCTGTGAAAAGCGAAATTGAAAAAACGGCGCTAAATTCCCGAATCGACAAGATATATCAGCCGTCGCGGGAGGAAATTGTGTTTTCCCTGCGTTTTAAGGGCGGAAGCAAAAAGCTTTTGATAAACGCCGGAGCCAATATGCCGCGGGTGCATTTTACCGAGATTCAGCTTGAAAACCCAAAATCCCCGCCGATGTTCTGTATGCTTTTGCGAAAGCATTTGAACGGCGGAAAGCTGGTTGAAGTAACCCAGTCTGGGCTTGACAGGATACTTGTTTTAAAATTTGAATCGTCAGATGAATTGGGCGATTTGACTGAAATAAGCGTTGTAATCGAGATAATGGGGCGGCACAGCAATCTTATTGTTGTAAACAAAGACGGTACGGTAATCGATTCGATAAAGCGTGTTGACGACAGTATGTCAAGCGTGCGCAGAATGCTTCCGGGGATAAAATATGCCCTGCCGCCCACGCAGGATAAGCTGTGCTTAAAAGACTGTGAACCGGGTGAGGTCGTCCGAAGAATCAAAGCGCAGAGTGACGGAGAACTCGCAAAATGCCTTATGAACTGCGTTCAGGGCTTTTCGCCGATACTCTGCCGCGAAGCGGTGCAGTACGCCGCGCGCAGGACGGATATTAAAAAAAGTGAAGCGAACGAAAACGTCTTTTCCCGCCTGGAGTTTTTCTTAAACAACGTAAAGCAGTCGATTGAAACCGCAGCGTTTACATTTACGGTAGCCGCGGAGCAAAACGGCAAGCCGAAGGACTTTACCGTAGTTCCTATTAATCAGTACGGAACTTATATGATAACAAAACGGTACGAAAGCGCAGGCGAACTGCTCGACGCTTTTTATTCCGAGCGCGGCAGAATAGAACGGATGAAGCAGCGTTCGCACGATTTGTTAAAGCTGCTTGTGAATACCTCCGAGCGCATAAGCCGGAAATTAGAGCTTCAAAAGCAGGAGCTTGAACAGAGCCAAGAGCGCGAAACGCTGAAAAAATACGGCGATATCATAAGCGCAAATTTTTATACGCTCAAAAAAGGGCAGAGCTTTGCCGAGCTTGAGGACTTTTACGACGAATCGCTTCCCACAATTAAAATAAAGCTTGATCCTGCGCTTACTCCGCAGGAAAACGCACAGAAATATTATAAGGAATATCGGAAGGCGGCGACAGCGGAGCAAAAGCTCAGGCAGCTTATAATATCTGCACGAAACGAGCTTGAATACATCGATTCGGTGTTTGATTCGGTCAGCAGAACAACAGGAGAAACAGAGCTTAACGAGATAAGAGACGAGCTTTTCGAGCAGGGATATTTAAAACGTGCAAGGAGTGTGAAAAAATCACAGCAAAAGCCTCCGAAGCCTTTGGAATTTGTTTCGTCGGACGGTTTTACTGTCTTGTGCGGCAAAAATAACCGCCAGAACGATAACCTAACGCTTAAGCAGGCACGGGGGAACGATATCTGGTGCCACACGCACAATATTCCCGGTTCGCACGTGATAATAATATCAGACGGAAAGTCAGTGCCTGATAAAACCATCGAGGACGCATGCCATATCGCGGCGTTCAACAGCAAAGCACGAGGTTCAGCGCAGGTCCCTGTTGATTACACGTTTGCGAAGAATGTGAAAAAGCCGAACGGCGCAAAGCCGGGAATGGTCATCTTCGAGGGCAATAAAACCGTTTATATAACGCCTGACGAGGAAAGAATCAAGCGGTTATCTGTTGACTGAATTTAAAAAATGTAGCATAATAGTCTAGTATAAATCGAAAACAAAGGGGTAAATCCAATGCGAAAACAGCTTGACAAAACTTATGATCCCAAACAGTTTGAGGACGCAACCTATAAATACTGGAACGATAACGGATTCTTTTCCGCTGAGCCTGACGAAAAAAAAATCCCGTATACCATAGTTATTCCGCCTCCGAATATAACAGGTCAGCTTCATATGGGTCACGCTTTCGACAACACCTTGCAGGACATTCTGATTCGCTTCAGAAGAATGCAGGGCTATTCGGCTTTGTGGGTGCCCGGAACCGACCATGCTTCGATTGCAACAGAGGCGAAGATCATCGAGGCGATGAAAAAAGAGGGTATAACAAAGCAGGAAATTGGGCGCGAGGCGTTTTTAGAGCGCGCGTGGGAGTGGAAAAAGGTATACGGCGGAAGAATAGTCGAGCAGCTCAAAAAGATGGGTTCTTCGTGCGACTGGTCGCGCGAGCGCTTTACGCTTGACGACGGTTGCAGCGAGGCGGTAAAGGAAGTTTTTGTAAAGCTGTACGACAAGGGGTTTATCTATCGCGGTGAAAGAATAATAAACTGGTGCCCTCACTGCAAAACCTCTATTTCAGATGCGGAAGTTGAATATTCCGAACAGCAGGGGCATTTCTGGCATTTGAGATATCCGCTTTCGGACGGCAGCGGATATTTGAATCTCGCCACGACCCGCCCGGAAACCATGCTGGGCGACACCGCGGTCGCCGTTCATCCGGACGATGAGCGCTATAAGCATCTTATAGGAAAAACAGTTATTCTGCCGCTTGTCGGCAGGGAGATCCCGATAGTGGGCGACGAATATGTCGATATGGAGTTCGGAACGGGCGTTGTTAAAATCACCCCCGCGCACGACCCGAATGACTTTGAGGTCGGACTGCGCCACGAGCTTCCCGTTATAAACGTTATGACGGACGATGCGCATATGACCTCCGACTGTGGAAAATACAGCGGAATGGACAGATACGAAGCGAGAAAGGCGATTGTCGCCGACCTTGGCAAAGAGGGCTTCCTTGTTAAAATAGAGGACCACGTTCACAATGTAGGCGAGTGCTATCGCTGCTCCACAACGGTTGAGCCTCGGGTTTCAAAGCAGTGGTTTGTCAAGATGGAGCCGCTGGCGCGTCCGGCGATCGACGCAGTGAAAAACGGCGAGGTCAAATTCATCCCCGAGCGTTTTGACAAGATATATTACAACTGGATGGAGAACATCAAGGATTGGTGTATTTCCCGTCAGCTGTGGTGGGGTCACCGAATCCCTGCGTACTACTGCGCCGACTGCGGTGAAACGATTGTTGCGAAGACCGCTCCCAAAGAATGCCCGCATTGTAAAAGTGAACGTCTGTCGCAGGATGAGGATACGCTCGACACCTGGTTCAGTTCGGCACTCTGGCCGTTTTCAACGCTTGGATGGCCGAATGAAACCGATGATTTTAAATACTTTTATCCTACCAGCACGCTTGTTACGGGTTACGATATAATATTTTTCTGGG
>CAZHWR010000063.1:0-8548 GCA_964536085.1 uncultured Oscillospiraceae bacterium | reverse complement strand
TGGGTTGCGAGAATGATATTTTCGGCGCTGGAACACACGGGTGAAGCTCCGTTTAACACCGTTTTGTTTCACGGGCTCGTGCGCGACGAGCAGGGAAGAAAGATGTCTAAATCGCTCGGCAACGGAATCGACCCGCTTGAAATTATTGACAAATACGGCGCGGACGCGCTCCGCCTGACGCTCGCCAAAGGCAACAGCCCCGGAAACGACATGCGCTTTTCGGACGACAAGGTAAAAGCGTCGAGAAATTTTGCAAACAAGATTTGGAATGCGGCGAGATTTATTTTGATGAATCTGCCCGATTCTATAACCGATATATCGTTGCCCGATACGCTTGAAACCGAGGATAAATGGATTTTGTCGCAGTACAATGCGCTTGTCCGCGAAGTGACGGACAACCTGGAAAAATTCGAGCTGGGCGTTGCCGTTACGAAGCTGTACGACTTTATTTGGGATGTTTTCTGCGACTGGTATATCGAGCTTACCAAATCAAGGATTGCCCAAGGCGGCGAAACCGCTGAAAACGCGCAGAGAGTGCTTGTGTACGTTACTGCGGGCGCGATGCAACTTCTGCATCCGTTTATGCCGTTTATTACCGAGGAAATCTGGCAGGCGCTTCCCACGAACAACACAAGTATTATGGTTTCTAAGTGGCCCGAATACGATGAAAAGCTTGATTTTGCCGCTGAAAGCGCCGAGTTTGAGCGCGTTATCGCGGTTATCAGAGGAATAAGAAACGCCCGCGCGGAGAAAAATGTTCCGCCGAGCAAAAAGGCGGGCGTTTATATTGAAACCGAGTTTGCAAAGACGTTTGCCGATTGCGGAGCGTTTATTGAAAAGTTAGCTTCTGCAAGCGAGGTTATCGTTAAGGATAAAATCGAACTCGACGGCGCCGTTCAGGTCGTTACCGACAGCGCGCGTGTGCTCATTCCGATGGATGACCTTATCGATAAGCCGAAGGAGCTTGAACGCTTAAACCGCGAAAAAACGTCCTGCGAAAAGGATATACAAATCATATCCTCGAAGCTTTCAAACGAGAAATTCGTTTCAAAGGCTCCTGAAAAAATCGTAAATCAGGAGAAGGAAAAGCTTAAAAGGGCAAACGAACGGCTTGAAAAGATAAACGAAAGCATCTCGGCGCTCGGCGTATGATTTTAATTTTAAGGCAATGGTGATATATGCTCAACTACAATCAGGCTGTCGGTTATATTCACTCGCTTGAACGCTTCGGCGCAAAGCTCGGCACCGAAAATATAAAAAAACTGCTTGCGCTGCTCGGCAATCCGCAGGAAAAGCTTAAATTTATTCACGTTGGCGGAACGAACGGCAAGGGCTCGGTCGTTACAATGTGCGCAAAGGCTTTTGAAAGCGCGGGGTATAAAACCGCGCTCTACACCTCGCCGTTTGTAACAGATTTCAGGGAACGCTTTCAGATAAATTCGCGCATGATTCCAAAGGTCAGGCTCGCAGAGCTTGTAGACCGCGTTAAAGCGTCAATCGGCGTTATGAATCAAAACGGCGGCGAGATAACTGAGTTTGAAGCTGTGACTGCGATTGCGATACTGTACTTTGCCGAAGAAAACTGCGATATCGTCTGCTTTGAGGTCGGGCTCGGCGGCAGGTTTGACGCGACTAACGTGATTAACGTTCCGCTTGTCTCGGTTATAACCTCAGTTTCACTTGACCACACGGAAATTCTTGGAGACAGCGTTGAAAAAATCGCGTTTGAAAAATGCGGGATAATAAAAAAGGGCGGCGTTACGGTCACATATCCGTTGCAGGACGACTCGGCGCTTGATGTTATAATGCGCCGCTGCGCCGAGGAAAACAATCGGCTTATTCTGCCAAACGCAAGCTCTGTAAAAATACGAAGCTGTGATATTTGCGGCTCGGAATTTATATACGGCGGCGAAAGCTACAGAATATCGCTCGTGGGGCGGCATCAGGTGTTTAACGCTGTCACGGCGATAGAAGCGGTCAGGGCGGCGTGCGAAAAGGGATTTTGCGTCCCAGAGAGCGCGTTAAAAAGCGGGCTTGAGTCCGCGCGTATTCCCGCGAGGTTTGAATTGCTTTCCAAATCGCCGCTTACAGTGCTCGATGGCGCGCACAACTTCGAGGGGATTTCCGCGCTGAAAAATACGCTTTTGAGCTTGAATCAGCGCAATATCATTGCGGTAACCGCAATGATGAAAGACAAGGAATATGAAAAATCGTACGGAGAGATTTTGCCCGTATGCCAAAAAGTGATAACGGTCAGCGCATCCAATCCGCGAAGCCTGTCCGCGGACGAGGCTGCGAATGCGGCAAAAAAATTCTGCCGGGACGTTTTCGTTGCCGGCAGCGTTGCGCAGGCGCTGGAGCTTGCAAAAAAGTGGGCGGATGAAAATACGCTTATTTTGATTTTCGGCTCGCTTTTTCTGGCGGGCGACGTTAAATGGGAATTATCAAAGAGCGAAGATAAGTAAAATACCGCAATGCTTGGCGGACGCTTGATTGAGATGAATCATTATCCTGTCAAGCGTCAGTTTTGTTTTGAGGAGAATTAAAATGAGCGACTGGTTTACCGTGGAAAAAATTGATGAAGATACGTATGTCATAAGTGAATACCGCCATTGGGAGGAAACTCACTGTTATCTTTTAAACGGTGACGACCGCAGTATGCTTATCGATACGGGACTTGGAATTTGCGATATATCAGAACAGGTGAAAAAGCTTACTGATAAGCCTGTTACTGCGGTTGCCACGCATGTTCATTGGGACCACATAGGCGGGCATAGATACTATCCCGAATTTTGCGCTCACAAAAAAGAGCTCAACTGGCTTAACGGTGAATTTCCGCTCACTGTCGATACAGTTAAACAAATGATTTCTGACCGCTGCGATTTGCCCAAAGGCTATAATATATATGAATATGAGCTTTTTCAGGGTACGCCGACAAGATTATTGGAAGACGGCGATGTTATCATCCTTGGCGGACGTGAAATTCAGGTTATTCACACACCCGGTCATTCTCCGGGGCATATGTGCTTTTTTGAAAAGAAAAACGGTTTTCTTTTTTCCGGTGATTTAGTTTATCTGGGTACGCTGTTTGCGAACTATGCGTCAACCGACCCGGAGGCTTATCTTTCATCTTTGGAAAAGGTTTCGCAGCTGCCGATAAAACGGATTTTGCCCGGTCATCATTCTTTGTCTATTAAGCCTGAAATACTCTTCCGTATGTTATCCGCATTCCGTGATTTGCATTCAGAGGGGAAGCTGCATCACGGAAGCGGCAGATTCGATTACGGCGATTGGAGCGTATGGATGTGAGGCTTAGAGTTATTAAGCGGTGTTTCCTTCGCCGAATTTCAAATATATGAAAACTAATTATCGTGACAGATAGCGACAGTTATTTTAAAAGGCTTGCTTTATTATAGTAATAAAGCAAGCCTTTTTTGCATATAATAACAGTTTTGGAGGAATAATAAATGTCTGTAACAATAAGCTGTGAAAATAAAATCGCCACTGCGTACATCTCGGGGGATATCGACCACCATTCTGCAAAGGATATAAGAGAAAAAATTGACCGTGCAATCGACAGGTTCTCGCCGGATTTACTGATAATGGATTTTAAGGACGTAATGTTTATGGATTCAAGCGGCATCGGGCTGATAATGGGACGGTATAAAATCATGGAATCGATTGGCGGCGGAATAAAGGTCACCAATATGTCTGCGGGTATAGCAAGAGTCATGCGGCTTGCGGGACTCGGCAGACTCGGAATCATAAAATAACAAACATAAAATTGAAAGGAAAATTCAAATGAAACCGATAAATGAAATCAAAATCAAAATGTTGAGCAAATCGTCCAACGAGAGCTTTGCAAGGTCGGCTGTGGCAATGTTTTTTGCTCAGCTTGACCCCACGGTGGACGAGATAAGCGACATTAAAACCGCGGTGTCCGAGGCGGTGACAAACAGCATAGTCCACGGCTATAAGGACACGATAGGAAATATTATAATAACGGCAAAAATTTACGAGGGAAACAAGATTTCAGTACATATCAGAGATTCGGGCTGCGGAATCCCCGATATTAAACAGGCGATGGAACCGATGTTTACAACATGCGACAATGGTGAACGCGCGGGGCTTGGTTTTGCTGTTATGCAGAGCTTTATGGACAAGGTGAAAGTGCGTTCGACCGTCGGGAAAGGAACGACCGTGACGCTTTATAAAACGCTCGCATTTCGCGGTGATGAAAAATGAATATGACCGCTTCTGAAAAAGAGGCGTTTGCAAAAAGCAATTTCGGGCTTGTTCATTCGTGTGCCAACCGTTTTCGCGGGCGCGGAATCGAATACGACGACCTGTTCTCCACCGGATGCGTGGGGCTTATCAAAGCGATCAACGCGTTTGACGATGAGCGCGGAGTGAAATTTTCCACTTATGCCGTTCCCGTCATACTCGGCGAGATAAAAAGGCTGTTTCGAGACGGCGGAGCTGTCAAGGTCAGCAGGAGTATAAAAGAGCTTTCAATGAAAATTGCAAGGCAAACAGCCGAATTTTCTAATAAATACGGAAAAGAACCGACTGTAAACGAGCTTGCCGAAATACTCGGAGTACCGCCCGAAGAAATCGCCGAAGCGATAAGCGCGGCTTTGCCTCCGGTTTCATTAACGCCTGTTGATGATGAACACGGAGGACAGCAGATTGATATCGGAACAGAGTCTGTTGACGAGCAGCTTACCGATACGATAGTTTTGAAAAGCGCTGTTGAGATGCTTCAGCCGGAGGAAAGGAAGCTCATCGTAATGCGGTATTTTAAGTATCAAACTCAGTCACAGACGGCAAAACAGCTTAACATGACCCAGGTTCAGGTTTCGCGCAAGGAAAAAAAGATACTGACAAAGCTGCGTGAAATGATGGTGTGAGCATCGTAAGAGATGCGTGTTAAATAATAAATAAAGGAACAGCTTCGGCTGTTCCTTTATTTATTATTTAAGTGTGTTTTTTAAAATACCTTTTCATAAAAATCAACAGAACAACACCTAATATCGGGAATAAGGCGGCAGTTAGCATGCCTATCTTCATTCCGATTTGTTCTGCGGAGAGTGAAAACATTCTGCCGAGCAAAACGGCTAAATTGCTTTGCGACACCGTATCTACAACTACGCCTAATATTTGAGGGGCGACAGAGCCTCCGAAGTCACCGCCGACCGCCATCAGCGCATAAGCGGCCACTCCCGGATTTGGAAATTTTTCTTCCATAAATATCAGTGTGCCCGGCCATAGCATAGAGGTGCACAAGCCTGTAAACACGCATGCCAGCATAGAAACGACGACGTTTGCAGACATACCTGCAGTCAGATAGCATACTGCCGCGCCGATCATACCGCAGAGCAGTATAGAAGAAATATTTTTCCCGTGATTTGCGTACAGTGTTCTGCCGAGTCCCAAAAGAATCGCGAACAGAGCCATGCCCAGTATATCGCCCAATACTTTGGGTACATGCAATGCGTTTTCCACATAATCGGATATCCAATTGGTCATAGCGTTTTCAGATGCGCTTCCGAGGAAGATACAAGCCGCACAAAGAGCAAGTCCGACAGCTTTATTTTTATTTGAATCAGACGCTGTTGTTTGCGATATGCTTATTTCGGGAATAGGAGATATACAAAACAGCGCAAAAGAAATCACCGGAAGCAGCGCCCAAAGCATTGTTAAATACATCCAATTTTCTGTTCCGAACAGTTTGAGCAGTACAGTGCTGATTATAACAACGCCGACAACACCATAGGCATACAGCGAATGGAGAGTGCTCATATCGCGCTCCGGATTGTCTGACGGAATCGCAGCTACCAGCGGGCTCAGAAGTACTTCGCTGAGACCGGCGGCCATGGAAAAAATAACTGTCCCTGTCAACAGTCCGGCATAGGCATGCTGCGGAAACAGCACAGGAAATACAGCATAGATTACCAATCCTAACGAGGTGAGTAACGGCATTATCCTGATGGTTTTCTTAATGTTAAAATGATTTGAGAAAAATGTGAAAACCAAATCAATTATCATCTGCGTGCAGAAATTGACAAAAACCAAGGTACCCAGCAGGGTATAAGAGATGCCGTACATATCCCGAAAGGTTACAAACAGAATTGGCGGCAAGCTGAAAACGGACGACATAGCGAGATATGTAAAATAACATGTATGCTTTGTGCGCTTAAAATTGATATGAAAATTTGACATTCGCTTTCACCTGTGAATTTTTATCTGTATAAATTAAAATACATCAATGCGAATATGAGTTATCGGTAATAACAAGTGAAAATAATATCAAACTATCAAAGTCAAGTCAAGAGTTTAATGCAAATTATTTGATTTGTTTATGTTTATTATCTGCGCAGCCTTTTCTTTCAGAGCCGCAAGCGCCGATTCGGGCTCGGATATTTCCGAAACTGTTTTTTCCATCGGGCATATATCGTTGCCGACCCGGTTGGTGATGTGATCGGTCAGTGTTTGATATACCGCTTTGATGTCATGCTTTTGCAGTATATACAAACCGTCTTTTCCCATGACTTCGGCGTAAACCTCGCTGACGCCCATATACACATATAAAAGCGCCGCCGCTTTACCGACGATTTTGTCAACTGCCGTGCAGTTTTTGGTATCTATATTTTCGGATATAACAGTGAGCAGCGGTTTGATTCCTCTGTCTTTGCTGGCAAATATCATTTCGCCGTTGCGCGTGATCACACAGGTAAAGCCCTGCGACAAAAGCTCCCGGTTATTCATGCGCGGTCTTATTGTCAATATAAAATATCGAGAGCGGGATTAAAAGCCATTGCAGAATGAGCCCCGGCAGCCCTGCAACGATACTCGTCCAAATAACAGCGGGATTGATTTTTGTTCCGAGTAGATAAAATCCCGCAATTATAGCAACCGCTCTTATCGCTCTTCCGCCGATCTGTGCGGTAAAGAGCTTTGCAATAGAGGGTATTTTTGTTTTGGCAAGCATGCCGGAAATTAAGCCGTACATTGCCAGTTCAATCACCATGAACGGAAGCATGTATATCGTGGGCATATCTGTAAGAGCAAAGCTGATAACAGGAGCAATTGCACCGGATACAACTCCGGCCGCGGGACCGGCTAAAAGACCGACCATAAATATTGACAGATGCATAGGCAGAAATGTTTCGCCGAGAGTTGTTCCCATGTTGGAAACCATTCCCAAAATATGAAACAGTTGCGGAAGCACTACTGCTGCAACTATTGCGCCGATTGCCGCTATCGTTTTGGTTTTGACTGTTTTGAATACAACCGTTGAATTAATTGCTTGTTCCATTTGAAATACTCCTTTGTATAAAGATTTTTGACCGGGATCAATGTTTATTGATATAAAAAACCTATTTAATTGAATTGATATCGTAAGGCGTTTGCTGATAAACGAAATAATTGAGCCAGTTTGAAAATAAAAGATTTGCATGACTTCGCCAGATAAACGGTGGCGTTCTCTTTGGGTCGTCGTTTGGGAAGTAGTTTTTCGGGACGTCTATGTCAAGCCCTTTTTGAATGTCTCTGTAATATTCGTGCGCAAGCGTGTTTCTGTCATACTCCGAGTGACCCGTTACAAAAAAACGCCTGTGCGTTTTTGAAGCTATTATATACGGCCCGGCGTTTTCCGATACCGCAAGCAGTTTAAGATCATCGCACGCGGCGAGTTGTTCGTCATCAAGAGCGGTGTGGCGTGAATGCGGAACGTAAAAATATTCGTCAAATCCGCGGAGCAGCGGGTGGGTGGGATCAAGAACCTTGTGCTTATAAATACCAAAGCATTTTTTATTAAGCTCGTGCTTTTCGATTCCGTAATGATAATAAAGCCCGGCCTGAGCGCCCCAACATATATATAACGTGGCGTATACGTTAGTCTTGCTCCATTCGATGATTTCGCAAAGCTCATTCCAGTAATCGACACTTTCAAAAGGCATCTGTTCAACAGGTGCGCCGGTTATTATCATTCCGTCGAATTTCTGATCTTTTACGTCCTCAAAAGTTTTATAAAAGGCAAGCAGATGCTCCTGAGGCGTATTTTTTGAGGTATGCGTTGCAGTCTGCAAAAGCTCGATATCCACCTGTAGGGACGAGTTTGAAAGCAGTCGAAGTATCTGCGTTTCAGTCTCTATTTTTTTAGGCATCAGATTTACTATAAGGATTTTAAGCGGACGTATGTCCTGCTTCATTGCCCGGGTTTGCGGCATGACGAAGATATTTTCGCTTTCCAATGTCCTTTTTGCCGGCAATGAATCGGAAATTTTAATCGGCATGTCGCTTGTCCTCCTTACAGCTAATAAAAATCATTATATCAAATTCAATTATTTTTTACAAGCATTAATAAATGTGTATTTGGATTTTGCCGTTCGTGTTTGTGATTCATTACAAAATCAGTATTTCAATTAGTACATATTTATCACCGATACTATAAATGTATACATGACTTTTTGATCGACTGGAAATAGATTTTCAAAAAACCACGAAAAAAAGTATTGACAAAAGGGGAAGAGGTGTGGTAAACTAG
>CAZHWR010000062.1:0-8664 GCA_964536085.1 uncultured Oscillospiraceae bacterium | reverse complement strand
ACCGTCTTGCCGTTTACTGTAGCCGTACCGTTTGTAACTGCGGGAATGGTTGCGGAGCCGTTATTATTGTTATTGCCGCCGTCATCCGACTTTTTAACCAAGCCATTGATTGCCGCATTGATTGCAGCTTTAGCGTTATCCGCCTCGCTTTGCGATGCATCTTCATTTGCGACAACAGCTTTTGCAGCTTCAACAGCATCGGTAACCGCCTTAAAGCTGTCCTCTGTATAATCCGAGGATTTAAGAGCTTCGGCTTTTGCAATAACGTCGTTTAACTCGGCAAAATCGGCTTTTTCAGCCAATGCCTCTACAGCCTCGTTCAGCGTATTTAAAGCTTTATCAATATCATCCTGCGTGGCTTTTTCATCCTGAAGAACAGACTTAAGGTTATTCAGCGCATCGGAAACAGCGCCGACGCTTTTTGAAGTATAGCCGCTTAAATCCATAGCTTCAACTTTGCTGATTGCAGTATTTGCTTCACTCGGATCAACAGCGGTGACTAAAATTTTAAGCGAGTATTCAACAATTGATACTCCGTCCTCTGAGGTTACGGTAACGGCGCTGCGATCATCCGAAACAACCGCCGTTCCGTTATTCGCAGCTTCAACGACGATATCGGCTGTATCAGCGTCGCTTCCTATCGGCAAACGTACCATAATCGATTTATCAGCTTCATTTACAGACGCTAAAACGCCGCCGATTGTTACAGAGTCAAGCTTGGCTGTGTTTGCAAGCATTGACAGCTCGAATCCCTTGAATATAGCGCTGACTCCCGCAGGCTCGATAATTTCCGGCGCATTGTCCGGATCGAAATACGCCATATTCGGAACATTGCCAAGTCCTTCAACTCTTGCCTGAATATGAAGATTGGTCATGCCTGTTGAATCATAATCAAACGTATTCGGTCCTACAACTGTTTCAACGCGGATATAGCCGTCGTTCTTGTCCGCTTCGGCCTGTAGCGCTTTTATCTGACCCAGACTCAGCAGACCGCCGTTGAGATAATAATGGTAAATTCCCGCGCTCCATGCGCCGCTTCCGTCCCATCCGGTTTCATGATCCGCACCGTCGTAATAATCATAAACGCAGGGGCTGTTTCCCAAAACAAGCGTATCGTCGCTTAAATCTGCCGTCACGTCGGACAAATCAAATGCGATATAGCTGGTTACCTTGTAGGTCCTGTCGGGATCCAGATTTGTAAAATTACCCTGAGAAACAATTTCACCATTATTGCGTATTGCGGTTGAATCAAATTTATACACGTCGCCGTTATCGTTTTGGGTGAATGTTTTTGACTCGGAATCATAATTTCCTTTTGTTCCTCCGCTGATACCGACGCCCGCTTGATTGGCGGCGATAGTAAATGAATCGACCTCGGAATAAGTAATCGTGTAATCTTTAGTCGCCTTTCCGTTTTCGGAGGTTACCGTAATTGCTGACATATCGTCTGCAAACGCGACCGTGCCGTTGTCCGCAGCCGTGGCTGTAAGCTTTTTATCGGCATTTTTTAGTAGTTGCACCGCTACAGCAGCATTATCTTCATCGACAGTTACTTTACCGCCCAAAGCCGTGACACTGTCAAGCCTAGCAGTTGATGACATAAACTCATTTTCAATTTCATCCGTAGTAATTGCGCGAACCAGAGTTTTGCTGTAATCCGCGGCTTTCTCATGGCTTCTCACACCGATTCCGCCGAATTTATGCTCGGTGTCAGTGGTTTGTACTACAAATTCGCCGTCTACATAAAAGCGGATTTTATTTTCATAGCATTTTGCTGTCAGTGTGTGCTCTTCATCTGTTGTCAGCTCAAGATCACCGCTTGCAAGAGCAGTCCAGCTTCCGTTTGCTTTTCCGAGTTCATACTTTTTGCCTGAAACCGCGAAGTAATAACCACGATATGAATCCGCGCCTGTGCCCTCTGTAGTTGTTCTTACGATAATGCCTGACATTTTGGAGGTGTCGCTTCCTACCGCCATAGTAGCTTCATAAACATAGTTTCGCCAGCCCGCGCCGCCTGTAGAGGCTTTTGCGCCGGCAACATTTGTAATATGGAGCTTATTGTCGGTAATACTTGCCTGATTGACAAGATTCCATGTGTCAGCTGAGCGTGCTGCATCAGAAAAATCATCATAGAACCAATAATCCAATCCAAACGTAAAGTTGTCGAGATTTGCAACATACGGCTGGCTGTCCGCACCGTCGTCGCCCATAACTATATACAAATCATGTACACCGCTTACGGCTTTGGTAAGGCCTACGCTTGCGCTGCCGTATGTGTCCCAATTAGCCCCTGTAGCCGGAAGATACAGCTTTCCGATAGACATACCGTCTTTATTGTCAAGGCGGAAATCAAGCCATGAATCCGAATGGCAGCGTCCGCTGTTATTGCAGTAAACAACGCTGACTGAATCGGAGCCTGCGCCGAAATCGACTCCCTTATAAGCAACCCAAGCGCCGGAATATGTTCCGCCGAGGTTTATCGATTCGTTTTTAAGGTTTCCTGCGGACCAGTCGTCTGATCGTTCAAATTCAAAAGTCGAATCTGCCGCAGCCGCAGTTTTTACAGTATAAACGCTTGTTGTGCCGTCGCCGGCGGAAACTGTTACGATATTTCCGTCAACAGTTGCCGTCGCGCCGTCAACCGCAGTCGCTTCTATCTGAGCTCCATCAAGGTTTTCGGTTGTATATGCAGTGCCTGTAACACAGTTTGTCTGTTCGTTGACAACTGTTTTTACCTGAGCCGCATCAAGAGCGTCCGCATAAAAGCGAACCGACTTCCACTCGATGTTTGCGCCGTTGTCACCCGTTTTATAAACACCGCCGAGTCTGTAGTTGGCTCCTGTGCCTGCGCCCGCAAGATTAAAGGCGACGTTTGCGTTTTCCAAAACCACATTGCCGTTTATATACAGGTTCATTTTGTCGCCGCTTTGAGCCATTGTTATTGTGTATGTTTCGCCTACTTCAAACTTAACACCGTCGTCACCGTAAGGTACCCAGCAAGTAGTGTCATCCGTAGCGCCGGATCCGTTAGAAAAGCAAAGACGGAAGCGCGCAGGATTGCCGTCCTCGGCCTTGTTGTAAACGCGCAATACATAATGAGAACCTGCGTCAGTTGACAAAATTGTAGTATAGTCATTGTCAGAGAAGTCGGACAAAGGTTTAAATGAGAAGCTCAAGGTCCAATCCCTGTCACCGCCGTCGTCCTGGTCGTGGAACAGCGCGTTAGGCAATCTGATGTTTTTCGCGACATTATTCTTTACACCGTCACCCGCTAAGCTTCCGTTGCTCATGATTATTCCGTACTCAAAGCTTGCGGTGTAATTTCCGCTAACTTTATTGTATACCTTATCCGAGTTCTGCGGATTGGTTAAATTATAATCTGCAAGCGGCGCAATTGAATATCCGTCGTTTATAACGGTTACGGGCTTTCCGTTTACGGTGATATCAGCGCCTGCAACAGAGGAAACCTCTTCAAGATTCAAGGTTCCGTTGTATGCAGGGTAATCCCACGATTTATTCAGTCCGTCCCATGTATACAGGTTGCGCTTGCCTGTCTGCGATGTGTTTTTATCCATTACATAAACGTCAAGACCGACATCCTGACCGCTTGTAATAGTCGCAGTGGAACCGTCTTTATAATGGATTTTAGAGGTGTCAACCGAAACCTCTATAACATAACCGTCATCTGAAAGTTTATACGCATATGCGATACCGCCGTCGTCTATTGACGAAACATTGCAGGACGCGTCGTCGCCGTCGTTATACCACTGGTATTCCGAATCAGCGTTCAAAACAGTGTTGAGATTAAGTCCCTTAAAACCTTCTATATCCGAATTTTTACTGTCTCCGTCCTGGATATTTGTGAAATCAAGATTATACTTGATTCGCTCGCCGTTTTTAGCGTTGCTCAAGCTTCCCGGATTATTGACCATGTACACATCCGAATCTACAACCTCTGTATAAAAATACAATGTTGTACCGGAATATGCCGTATAGGTCTTAGCGGAAAAATTGTCAGCTTCTTCAAACTGACTCTCACTTGCAACAAAGGATGACTCAATCACGTCCGCCTTGCTGTACACCTCATCCTTTTCGCCGTCTACCGTCAGCGCCGTCAAGGAATACGGGGTAGCGGCCTTTGCCTGTGTGGGCTTTGCAGAATCCAGCGCAAACGACGACAATGACAACATCGACACCGCCGTAGAAACGCATAGAGCGCAAGCCAGAACTCTTTTAAATTTGTTCATACCGTTTTGAAACCTCCACTCTTTTAAAATACATGTATTATAACGCAACAATACAAACAATTATATAAATAAAAACGCAATTGACAGCATAAATTTCAATTCCAATTGGTTTTATTATATCATTTGGATTTTTTTATTTAAATGACGTAATTTGACCAAAAAAATAACCTTATTTGCACAATGCCTGAATTATTTTTTACTATATTTATATTCTGTTCACCGATGCCCCGCTTGAAAGGCGGCGGGTTTCGGTTCAGGGTTTCAGTGTGAGTTATAAGCTCCCGCTGAAGCCCTGAGGGTTAACGCTCGAAGCTCTGGTGGCAATCTGTCGCAAGCTATATTCCAAGCAAACTTGATGAAGTGTTGTTCCGATTTAAATTATTGATAAAAATAATCTATTGCGGATAAAATAATCCAACTGATATTTTATCGGGGATTATTTTAATATATGTTTTTATATTACCGGATCATTCTTAAAAGAGCGTATCTGTAGAAAATACCGAAAAAGGCGGACAGCCGCAAAAAACGGCGCGGGATTTCGCGCCGTTTTTTGCTTTTATTAAGGAGTTATTTTTTCAGCGTAGCAACGCCTTTCTTATTTGTCCTGTAAGTCTTCTTGCCGACCTTGACGGACTTCTTGCTTTTCTGGACTACGCCCTTTTTGTTGACAACGTATTTCTTCTTGCCGACCTTTACGAGCTTGTTCTTTTTGCCCTTGATTACAACGCCCGACTTGTTGACGATGTAGGACTTCGAACCGACTTTTACAAGCTTATTCTTGGAACCTTTTTGCACAACGCCCGATTTGTTTACGATATAGCTTTTTGAGCCTATCTTAACAACCTGTATTTTGCCTGTCTTGACATATCCGCCGACTACCGCGTAGGTCTTGCCCGAAACGGTGACCACCTTAGTGCCTGTAACAGCCTTGCCGTTTACATACAGTACCGTCTTGCCGTTTACTGTAGCCGTACCGTTTGTAACCGCGGGCGTAGTGGTCGAGGCGGGCTTGGATACGGTGACTGTGCAGACCGCCGTTATCTCGGGGTTGCTGACGCTTGCCGCGGTTATAATTGCCGAACCCGCGCCGACTGCGGTCACATTGCCGTTTACGTCAACCGTAGCGACAGCTTCGTTGCTGCTTGTAAAGGTCACGGTTTTGTCCGTGGCGTTCATAGGAACTATTTGTAAATTCAGCTCAAAGCTTTCGCCCACGTTCAGAGTTTTATCGGTATCTACAATGATTGCGGAAACTTTTACCGTGGCGAGCTTCAGTTTAGAAATTGCCGAATTCAGGGCTTCAGTTGCTTCGTCTGCCATAAGCTGAATGTAAAGATTATTGTCCGCCTCAACTTGAAGCGCTTTGGTAAGAGCTGTTTCCACAGCGGCATAGCTTGCGGCGGTATAGTCGTCCTTATTAAGACTTTGACCCGTTTGTATTGCTTTAATAAGCTCTGTTTTATCGGCGGGAACTTTATCATTTTCACCGCTTTTAACCTCAAGCGCAGCTTTACGTACCGCCTGACCGACATTTGCGGATTCGGTAATATCCGTAAAGTATCTTGATCCAAGGCCGCTTGCAAAGCAAACTGTTTTTGAAGTATCGTGATTATTGGTAGTAAAATAATAACTGTTGCCGGATTTAGCAAGACCGCCCGTTGAATGGTCTGCGCAAACAACAACCAGCGTATCAGGATGCTCTTCCAAATAATCAAGCGCAGTCTGAACAGCATTGTCAAAGGCAATCATTTCATTGATAGCTAAATCGAGATCGTTCGCATGTTCCGCGTGGTCGATGTTTCCGCCCTCAACCAACAGGAAAAATCCATCGTCATTTTCCAAAAGGGAAATTGCTTTTTCTGTTAATTCTGTAATAGACGGCTGCGAATCGGTGCGCTGGGCTTCATAATCCATATAATTCGATCCGAACAGACCCAAAACCTTGTCTCCGTTAAAGCTTTGCAGAGCTTCAGGCGTATCGATATATTCATAACCGTAAATGGTTTTTGCATAATCCAACAGCGTGTAAGTGCTGCCGTCGTAAGCAATAGATCCGCCAAAATAATTTGTTCCTCCGCCTATTAAAACAGAAATGTTGTTTCTGAACAGACCGCGTGCCAGCGATGCATACGAGCCGCGCATACCGTGTGAACCGAAAGCAGTCGGAGTCGCGTCAACAAGATAAGATGTGGTGACGATTCCCGTCTTTTTGCCGGCGCGGCTGAAAAATTCGACCATGTTTTCCAATGTATTGCCATCTTTATCTACAGCGGTATATCCGTTTAACGTGCGCACACCGCACGAAAGCGCAGTTCCGCCGGCGCTTGAGTCGGTCAGCACGCCCTCGATATTATTGGTGTCAACCGATTTATTCTGATACCACATACTGTCGAGCTTCAAATTTGTTCCGAGCTTATCGCGCGCGGCATTCATAATTCCCTGACCCATACCGTCGCCCAGCAGAACAATAACGTTTTTCAGCTCGGTTTGAATGGGCTCATTGTTATCAACGTCATCACTGTTGCTTCCGTCATCGGTACTCTGCGGCGTTCCTATATTATCGCTTGACAGGCAGATGTTATCCAAGACATAATAGGAATCTTGATCCTTCGTTTCAGGGCGGCGAACGTCGATTTCTATATCGGTGACCTCCGAAAAGTCGCTTATCGAATCGCGTCCGCGTGCGCCGACAACTGCATCTAATTTAATCGGATATGCGACCCACCCGGAAAATGCCGATGGAATTGTGATGGAACTGTTTACGCCCGATTCAGTGGCGTTTCCTATTTCAAATTCAATAGCCCTGCCGTCCTTTTCCGAAACGTGGGCTAAGTCCGCACGGAAATAAACCTTTGTTGCTGCACTGTACAGCCTAACGGTGAGCTGAAGCTGGACAAACGTCGGATTGTTTACCCATATTCTGAAGTAGGCATATTGAGAGGCATTCTGTGCGAAAGTTGTATGTGCCCAATCCGCATCCATCAGCATTTGATGAACAAATGCACTGTGAGTGCTGTCGGACGCCCAATTCACCCTCAGACCCGTGCCTTCGTCTGTGCCGATCTCGGTCGTTTCAAAGGTCGGGGACGCATAACCTATAGAAGTGTTATCGTTTGGCTTGATCTGCGAAAAATCGGTGTAATCGGTAAAATTCTCAAGCATCAGCGTACCCTGAACAGGATCGGGCGGAGTTACAGAATCCGAAGCGCTTGAATTGGGAATATACGCTGAATCGGACAGCGTTAGATTGTCCAGTACATAATAAAGCCCGCTCTGCGAGGTTTCAGTACGGCGGACGTCAATTTCAATCTGATTGACTACACTGAAATTTTCTAAATTGACGCGTCCGCGCGCTCCCTCAGTCGCCTCGGTGCTGATAGGATACGCTATCCAGCCTTCAAATTCAGCCGGAATTACAATGGAACTGTTTTCACCCGATTCGGTGACGTTCCCGGTAGAAACGGTAATCCGGTCGCCGTTAGAATCAGTGACAATCGCGTTATCGCCTTTAAAGAACACCTTGGTGTCTGCCGAAAAAAGGCGTATGGTCAAATCAACATGATTTGGAGTCGGGTTGCTGAGCCACAAACGCAGATATTCATATTCCAACGCCTTTTCGGCAAACGTACTCGTTGACCATTCAGCCGTAGGAGTCATTTGATGCACTTTAGCGTTTTGGGTGCTTGTTACCTCCCAATTCACCTTCAGCCCCACACCGTCCTCGGTGTGCTCTGTTGTTGATTCAAAGGTCGGAAGCGCATAGCCCGTATTTGAGTTCGGACTCATAAGCGTGCTGTCAAAGCTCTCCGAAAAGCTTTCCAGCACAAAATCTTCTTTTGTGCCGTCTGCCAGGCTCGGTATGGCAAACCAAGTAAGCAAAATCACAAGCGCGGTAAGAGAAGACAAAAACCGTTTCATAACAATCCTCTTTCTGCCGCCGAAATAAATTCCGAATCAGATCTGATAAAAAGAAAACTCCTTTATCCCACGGCGGCATTCTTTCAGTTTATTAATCAAAGTAAACAGGGGCTTGCTTTAAAGCAGAAATGCAGAGAAACTGAAATCCGATTGTGCTTCGGCATTTTCCATCTCTGCAGAATCGGTTAATTACGAAAGATCAGTTTAACTTTGATCAATGCTATTATATATTTTTAAAATTATTATTCAATGACCTAATTTGACAAAAAAAGTAACCTAATTTGACCGTTATCCACAAAAATTATATACAAGTGGTTTAATTATTGATGTTTTTTTGGACAGTAAAAACCGGCTGCCGGGTAAAACCGCAGCCGATTTTTATTATTATCTTATTTTTTCAGCGCAGCAACGCCTTTCTTATTTGTCCTGTAGGTCTTCTTGCCGACCTTGACGGACTTCTTGCTTTTCTGGACTACGCCTTTTTTATTGACAACGTATT
>CAZHWR010000061.1:0-9047 GCA_964536085.1 uncultured Oscillospiraceae bacterium | reverse complement strand
CGACCTGCTTTTTGCCTGTCTTAACATATCCGCCTACTACAGCGTATGTTTTGCCCGATATTGTAACAATCTGCGTGCCGGTCACCTGCTTACCGTTTACATACAGCACTGTTTTGCCGTTTACTACCTGTGTGCCGTTTGTAACCGCGGGAGTGGTGGTCGAGCCTGTGTTGTTCGTATCGTCTGAATCCGTTGAACCCGGATTAGTCGGCTCGGACGGTGTAGACGGTTCATCGGAATCTGTTGGGTCGGACGGATCATCTGGGTTAGTTGGGTCGGACGGCTCTACAGGATCGGGCTCAGAAATATTTTCGGTTATATTAAGAGTATATGTCTTTTGTGTTCCATCCTGTGCGGTAACGGTAAAGGATTTATTATCCTCGGCCACCGTCACATCCGCTTCACTGTCGATCGTAACAGCCTTCACAACGTGTGCGTCGGCTTTATCGACTACGACCGAGAAGCTGTCGTCCGAACGTTCAGCGACAACGCCGTCGACCGTGACCGACTCGATTTCCGTATCGGAAAGATTTTTATATATAATGTTGTTAAAATAACTTGCTGAGGCGTAGGTTAAGAGTCCGGCATAGCCGCCGCTGTAGGTATCGTCAGTATAAGTGCCGACCGTTTCACCGTTTATACTTACAGTGACTAACTGATTTACGACCCTCAGCGTAAATTTCACATATCCGCTCAAATCAAGGTTGTCAAAATCATGCTCAAACATATTTGAACCGTTTACAACAAACGCCTTCATAGAAGCCGTGCTTTCGCCCGTTATCTTAAATTCAACGCCATGCCATGCGCCGGAATTAGTTTGGCTTTCATTGCCGTATGTCAGCGTTGCAATTTTGTATCCGCTAATCGGTTTAACGTCCGCTGAAAGCTCAAAGTTCAGCGCGTTTTTATCGGAAATCGCGAAATTGTCGTTTTCGCCTGAAATCAGATAACCGTCGCTTGTATTGGAAATCATCGCAGACAGCGCATTAAAGCTTTCTATCTGCGAAACCGCCTCTCCCGATGGCAGCGAATAGCTTATATCCGCAAACTGCGCCATCGAATTCCATGAGAGCAGTCCGAGCGTTCCGCAGGTATAATCATTGTCGATACCCTCGCCGATTTTTTCGCCGTTTACATATACCGTGAGCTTCCGGCTTTCGTCCATTGAGATTTTAACCGTTGTGTAGCCGCTCCAGTCAACGGGAACCTCTACGTCTTTTATAAAAGGATCGCCGCCAGCCAAAAATGCGTTGATTTTGCCCGTTGTATCATTTACATACTGAAGCTCGACGCCGTGCCATGAGCCTGAAACCGTCGGCTCTGCGTTGCCGTATGTGAGCGTTGCGCGGTCGCCCGAAACAATCTTCATCTTCGCTTCGTATTCAAACGCCGTCGCGCCGACGTCCGAAATCAAAAACGCGTCTCCGCCCGGCTTGTAAAGCTGATAATACTCGCTCGTTTCAACAAACCTGCTGTCGCCCGCGGCATACCAGTTTTTTATCTTCGATCCTTCATAGGCTTCGCTTCCCGAAAAACGAATGTGATTAAACCTCGCGGTGGTGTTGTACGCCAAAATTCCCACCGTGCCGCCCGCGTAGCTGTCGTCCGCGTTTGCTGTGTATTCGCTGCCGTTCACCCACGCGGTCAGCTGATTGCCGGAAACCTGAATCTTAAAATTAACGCTCTGCGAACGGTTAAGCCCCGCGATAGCCGTGTCGCTTATCAGCGTCGCGCCGTTTTCGACAAACGCCTTTATGTACGCGGAATTGTCGTCCTTGATATACAGTTCGACGCCGCGCCAGCCCGAAGTATTGCGCTGATTTGCAGCACCGTAAACAAACGTAGCTTTACCTTCACCGCCGAGCATTGTAATATCCGCCTCAATTGTGAAATCCTTGGCGTTTTTGTCAGACAGCGCAAACTCGTTGTTGCTTCCTGAAATCGTGTAACCGTCCGCCGACATTGTAAACTCCGCATTTAACGGATTCCAGTCAGTGATGTCCGAATCAGGAGCGCCGTCCGCTGATGCTGTCACAACACAGCTAAGGCTCATAGCCGCCGCAAGCACAGCGGCAAACGTTCTTCTAAAGCTAAACTTCAACATATTGATCTCTCCTTACTTTTTATAGCTTTTATAAATTTATCCGAATAATTTCGCCCAAATAATAAAACCGCTAATCAATTAACCATTTATACTTATATGATAAAACACGATATTATTTTTTCTGCATATAAAATGCAGATAATTGTTTATAGCTTAATATCTTTGAAAAATAACTAATAGTTATCATCTATACATATAATTATATATACAATACACGCACCGTACAAGTGATAAAACTATTCTTTTACTGCTAAAACACGACATATTTATTCTCTAAATCATAACAAAAAAGGGCGCGGATTAGTCCGCGCCCTTTTTTCTTTGCTTTTATTAAGTAGTGTTACTTTTTCAGCGTTGCAACGCCTTTTTTATTGGTTTTATAGGTCTTCTTGCCGGCCTTTATCGACTTTTTGTTCTTTTGTACTACGCCCGATTTGTTGACAACATAGGCTTTCTTTCCTATTTTGACGAGCTTGTTCTTGCTGCCCTTTTGTACAACTCCAAGCTTGTTGACTATGTACGACTTAGTTCCGACCTTGACAAGCTTCTTTCCGCTTGCTTTTCTCTGTACTACTCCGTTTTTGTTTACAACGTAGGATTTTGTTCCCACCTTGATAAGCTTGTTCTTTGTGCCTTTCTGCACTACTCCGCTAGCGTTTACGATATAGTATTTGCTTCCTATCTTAACGACCTGCTTTTTGCCTGTCTTAACATATCCGCCCACTACAGCGTACATCTTGCCCGATACGGTTATTACCTTAGTGCCTGTTACTGCCTTGCCGTTAACATACAGTACCGTCTTGCCGTTTACTGTAGCCGTACCGTTTGTAACCGCGGGAGTGGTGGTTGTTGAGCCTGTGTTGTTCGTATCGTCTGAATCCGTTGAACCCGGATTAGTCGGCTCGGACGGTTCGAGCTCAAGCTCGCCCTCAGTTTGGATCGTAACGATATCCGAGCAGGCATAGGCGGTTTTGCCGCCGACTGTAGTCTTATAGCGGCAGTAAAGCGAAACGCCTCCGCTCGACTTCGCCGTTATCGTATTGCCGCTGAGCGCAACGTTATCCTCACCGTCTATAATTACTATTTCGGCGTTTTCGCCGAGCGCAGTTTCCTTATCATTATAATTCACGGCTGAAAATTGAAGCTGCGCGCTTTCACCTGCCTGTAACGTGTCAACTTCCGAGGTGAGCTTAACTGTTTTCACTGTATCAGTAACGCAGTTGGCGTAATTTGTTGTGAAGCCGTTTATTCCCCACAGGTAATGCGTCGCAAAAGATGTGGTGTCGGTGTACGTCCACGGCCAATAGGTTACTCCCCTGTGGTTGAGCTCGGTCATGAACTCCTTGGATATTCCCGAACTGCTTTGGTTGAAGGTGGAGCTGTAGGTCTGGACTGCACACACCGCTGAGCGAACGCTTTCAATAGCGTTGCTTTCCGTTGTGAGTCCCGAGCACAGATACCCCGTGGAAACCTCGGGGAGCCTTGCCTGTATCCTCGCAAGCTGTGCAGTGTCAAACGATATAAAGCATATCTTTGAGGACATATTATACTCTTCAATGAGCTTTGCCATCGGTTCAATAACGTTTGCATTGGTCGTTTTTATCTCGATGAAAAGCTGCTTGTCAAGCGAGCCGAACGCTTGGAAATATTCCTCAAGCGTCGGTATTTTGCAGTCGGTCAGTCCGCCTGCCGCGTTTAGCGTCAGCGCCTTGACCTGTTCATATGTCATTGATTCTATATTGCCGGTACCGTTAGTAGTGCGGTCGACTGTGTCGTCGTGCATAATGACGACCACGCCGTCTTTGGTGAGATAAACGTCGTTCTCAACGATGTCCGCGCCTGCCTCATATGCCAGCGCGCTTCCTTCTATCGAGTTTTCGGGCGCGACGGAAGGCAGTCCCCTGTGACCGATAACAAGAATTTGGCGTGTGACTGAATTTGTTTCAAAATAATTTGTAAAACAGTTTTCCGCCGCCGCGCGGTCAGACGCGACTATTCCGTTAGCTCCGCTTAAAATCTGCGTCATAAGCGACGTGTTGCTTTCTTCTGGAGCCTCGCCGGCCCAAACGGTAACCAGTAGCTTTTGAAGATACAAAACGCTTTCTTTGGTAACACACTCGTAAGGCAGCACCGCAATCTTTGCCCCGCAGGTGTTTACTGCCTTGCGCATCTCAAGCAACCCTTCCTCAGTCGTCTCCGCTTTGTCGAACAGCACTATTCCCCTAAAAAGATAATACTCTTCGCGCGCGTATTTTATAAGCTGCGAATCGTCAGACGCCACGGCAACATCCTCGATATTATTTTGCTTGCAGTATACCGAAAGCTTATCGACTGCCGCTTCATTATCGGGACGGAACGCCGCAATAACAGTCGTTCCGATTTTATCGTAAGCTTCGTCAAGCGTCGCTATGGTCTCGCCGTTTTCACCGATAACCTTTCCGTCACTGTTCAGATTGAATATCGCCGTTGCGGGTGAAGAAACGAGTATATCGTCAAAATCCGCTTTCGTGTCAACAAATGAAACGAGCGTGGGAGTGGTCGCGAGTTTCGAAGAAAAGCTCCTGACGTTAGCAAAGGAACGTTTTCCTGCCGGCGCTTCGGTTTGCAGCGTGACCTTGATGCTGTCCACTATCATTGTGCACTGGTTTGCCTGAAGTCCTATGCGGCCGGAGGTGATGTCCGACACGCCTGTTGAAGAAAGCAGCATCATATCGTCGATGCTTTCGGTGACGTATTTGCCATACGCGCACACCGTGAATTTATACATTTTATCGGGATTGATTTTTTCGGTGTACGGCGATGTTTGAAGCACGTTCCAAGCATTCGAAGGAGTGCGCTTTGCAAACTCGACCCCGTTTGACGCGGTTGCATTGCTGCGCACCGCCATCTGATAATAAGGGTAATACGGCGAATCCGCTTTGATTCTGTACATTATCGACGTCCAGCGCAAATCATTCGCCGGATTTTTAATCGTGGCGTTAACGTCAATTTTATAGTTTCCGAAATCCTTGTAAAGCTCGGGAAGCAAAACGCGGACGCTGTCCCCTATTATTGTGAGCTTTGAATCGGAAACGCTCAGCGCGCTTTTTGAGCCTTCGACAACGCTTAAATCATCAAGCGAGCTTTGGTCGTCAAAATCGTTTTCATAAAGCGTGTACTCGGTTTCGCTTTTATCCTTTACGACTATAAACAGACGGAACGTGTCCTCGCCTTTTACGCCGTCGAACACATAAACTCCTTTTCTGTCCGCCTTGAAGCTGTTTCCGTCAAGCGAGGCTGAACCCACGCCGCTCCAGGTGTATTCGCTCAGCGCCGTGCCTTTGTAAGAATAATCTGCAAGGCTTATTGTGTCGCCCGCGTCTGCCCCGATGGCGGGCGACACGGAGGATATTTCGGTTAAGCCTGCGCCAACATCGGCAACGGCAGGCAGCTGCATCCCTGTACACAGCATAAACGCTGACATCAGCAGAGCAATAAGCTTGTGTTTTTTCATAATTTGTTTTCCCCTTTCAATATTTCCGCCCGGGTCACCAAAATAAGTCTGACAGCCTTACCCAAACAGAATTTATATATTCTTATAATACAACATTTATCCAATAAAATCAACAATAACACATAATTTCCAAAGTATTATCACAAAATCCCACGCCGTAAAACAAACGAATCCGATAAAACACAAAAAAATCGGCGCCTGGCTTGCGCCAAACGCCTAAAACAAATAAAACAAAAAAGTATTATGAAAAGAAAAATAGAAGATGGCAATAAAATATGTATACTTATAAATATAAAAGGGATTTTCAAATTATACAAACAGCGGGGAAACGGGCTTGTCCTCATAGATCCTCGCGATTGCCTCGGCAAATACGGGAGCAACGGGAAGCTGAATGATGTTGTCAAGCTGCTTGTCCTTGTCAAGTCTTATAGTGTCGAGCAGAACGACCTCTTTGAGCGGACTGTTTTTGATTCGCTCGATAGCGGGGCCGGAAAGCACGCCGTGAGTCGCGCAGGCGTAAACCTCTGTCGCGCCGTTTTCCATAAGCGCAACCGCCGCGTTGCAGAGCGTTCCGGCGGTGTCTATCATGTCGTCCACCAGAACGACCTTCTTGCCCTTGACCTCGCCGATTATGTTCATGACCTCGCACACGTTGGCTCTTTGACGCCTCTTGTCGACAATCGCGATAGGCGCTTCAAAACGGTTTGCGAAGTTCCTCGCCCTTGTAACAGAGCCGAGGTCGGGCGAAACCACAACAAATTCGTCCCTTGAATCCTTGAATCTTTCGCAGAAATACGGAGCGAGGATAGGAACGCCCAAAAGATGGTCGACGGGGATATCGAAAAAGCCCTGTATCTGAGAAGCGTGAAGATCCATCGTCAAAACGCGGTCGGCCCCCGCCGTTGTGATAAGATCGGCGACCAGCTTTGCTGAAATCGGGTCGCGCGCCTTTGCCTTTCTGTCCTGCCTGGCATAGCCGAAATACGGCATGACCGCCGTTATTCTTCCTGCGGACGCGCGCTTGAACGCGTCGATCATAATAAGCAGCTCCATTAAATGATCGTTGACGGGGCTGGAGGTCGATTGGACGACAAAAACGTCCGACCCGCGGACGGATTCCTGGATTGAAACCGCTATTTCACCGTCGCTGAAGGTCACTACCTCCGATTTTCCCATCGGCAGACCGAGCGACTTCGCAATCGCTTCGGCAACATTGGGATTTGAGTTTGCTGAAAAAATCTTGATATCCTTACCGTGCAAATTCATTAAAACAACGTCCCTTTCTTTTATATAAATGTATAATTTTTATGCCTGATAATTTATTATTTCTGTTTTTTTCTGCCCAGCAGCTTTTTGCCGAACCCCGGCTTGTTTTCCTGCGCCGCTCTGCCTATCGCCAGAGCGCCGTCGGGAACGTCTTTGGTAACGGTGGTACCTGCGGCGGTAAACGCGCCGTCCCCCACGCGCACGGGAGCAACGAGGTTTGTGTTGCAGCCGATAAACGCGTTGTCGCCTATCGTGGTGCGGTGCTTATTAACGCCGTCGTAATTCACGGTGACGGTGCCGCAGCCGAAATTGACATGCGAGCCGACGTCCGAATCGCCGACATATGTCAAATGCGCGACGGCGGTCGATTCGCCTACGACGGAGTTCTTGATTTCGACAAAATCGCCTATTTTTACGCCGGCTTTGATTTCCGAATTGGGCCGGATATGCGTGAACGGTCCGATTTTGACATTTTCGTGTATAACGCTCTGATAGCACTGCACCGCGTTTAAAATCGTGTTGTCCGCGACGTCCGAATCGCTTATAAGCGAGTTCGGACCGATTGTGCAGCCCGCACCTATCCGCGTTTGCCCGCACAAAATCGTCCCGGACAGAATTTTAGTGTCCGCCCCGATTGTAACATCGGGCGAGATAACAACGCCGTCGACTGAAACAAACTCAACGCCGTTTTCCATATGGCGTTCGATTATCGCACGCTTTGCAAGCTCGTTGAGCGCAAGCAGGGATTTTCTGTCGTTCGCGCCGAGGACGATATCGGGATTTTCGGCGGCGTATGCACCCGCGCGCTCACCGTCGTTCAGCAATATCGAAATAGTGTCGGTCAGATAATATTCGCCCTGCGCGTTGTCTGTCGTGAGCTTTGAAAGCGCGTTTATAAGCGCGCCCGCCTTAAACCAGTAAGCGCCCGAATTAACCTCGTTAATTTTAAGCTCGTCGGGCGACGCGTCTTTTTGCTCGACTATGCCCGAAATGCCGTTTTGAGAACGGATAATCCTGCCGTAGCCCGCAGGATCCGAAAGCTTCGCGGTTATCACCGTGACGGCGTTTTGATTGGCGCAGTGGTATTCATGCGCGCGCTTTATAGTATCCGAATCGATAAACGGAGCGTCGCCGCAAAGGACGATAACGTCCGACTCTTTATTATTTTCCAGAAATTTCAAGGCGGTCATTACCGCGTGACCTGTTCCGAGGCGTTCGGTCTGCAAAAAGGTTTCTGCGTATTCGGGGAGCGCCGCCGAAACTTCCTCGGCTGAGTTTCCCAAAATAACAGCGGTGTTTTTTATCCCCGCGTTTTCCAAAGACGATATCACCCACGATATCATCGGCTTCATCGCAACCTCGCACAGCACCTTTGAACGGCGGCTTTTCATGCGTTTGCCGTCGCCCGCGGCAAGTATAACCGCACAGTAATTGTCTGCGTTCATTATAAAATTACTCCGATCCAATTTAAAATCAGCGATTATCTTTATATATATTATCGCAATTTTTATGTCGATTTGCAACACCTTTGATAATAATGTTATAAAATTCTCTTTTTCTATAAAAAAAATAAAGAAAATTATAGAAAATTTTAATCATGTCTGATATAATAATAACAATGCCGCGGTGTTTTAAGCCATAATAGATTCGCTGTGCAAACGGCTTAGACATAAGGCGGCAACCCAATCTTTTCGCTGCGGCGCCGTTAGCGGGCGCAAAAACGCAGACCGGAAAACAACAATATAAACGGAGGTTACAAACAGTGAGCAAAAAGTATGTTTACATGTTCAAAGAGGGCAACGCTGACATGCGCGAAATCCTCGGCGGCAAGGGCGCAAACCTTGCCGAGATGACCAATCTCGGTCTTCCCGTTCCCCAGGGCTTCACTATTTCCACAGAGGCCTGTACCCAGTATTACGAAGACGACCGTCAAATCAACGCCGAAATCATGGAGCAGATCGACGAAGCTATCGTAAAAATGGAAGAAATCACAGGCAAAAAATTCGGCGACGAATCAAACCCGCTTTTGGTTTCCGTCCGTTCGGGCGCGCGTGCTTCGATGCCCGGAATGATGGATACCATCTTAAACCTCGGTCTCAACGAAACGGTTGTAAATGTTATCGCTGAAAAGTCCGGCAACGCACGCTGGGCGTGGGACTGCTACAGAAGATTTATCCAGATGTA
>CAZHWR010000060.1:0-9179 GCA_964536085.1 uncultured Oscillospiraceae bacterium | reverse complement strand
GATCGTGTGTATTGTACTCGGCGCGCTGATGGTTTTGGCCGCCGCGGGGCTTGCGTTGTACAATTATATCGAGGCGGAGTATGCCGCAAAGGCGGCGGATGACGCTCTTGTAGAGGTAAAAGAGGCAATCGGCCGGTCGGACGCCGAAACAGGCGGATATGAATACATCGGGTATCTGTCGATCCCAACGCTTGAGCTGGAGCTTCCGGTCATGGCCGAATGGGATTACACGCGTTTAAATATATCCCCCTGCCGATATTCCGGCTCGCCCGAAACGAACGACCTGGTAATCGCAGGACACAACTATACAAGGCATTTCGGAAGGCTGTCGCAGCTTAAAGCCGGGGACGCCGTCCTATTTACCGACATGGAAGGGACGGTTTATACCTATCGGGTAGCGGATATGGAAACGCTGCCGCCCACGGCTGTGGAGGAGATGATCGACAGCGGCTATGATCTGACTCTTTACACCTGCACCTACAGCGGTCAGGCAAGGGTAACGGTGCGCTGCGACCGGGCGGACGGGTAAACGCAAAGATATCAAAAAGCCGGGAAAAAATTAAGTTATCTGTATTTTTCGGGTGTAAAAATACAGATTGTATAATATTTTTGGCAATTCTATGACAAGTTTTGTCTTTCATTTCACAATTTATCGCAATAAAAAGCGCTTGCAAGCTGCAAGCGCTTTTTTGTATTCGCCGCTCGGATTTTAACAGGGTATCAGGGTGTTGCCGACCCTTGCCGACTTTCCTTGCTTTTTGCCCGTTCCGCTGCGCCTTTTTTTCATCGCCGTATTCCTCGAGCCGCTTTACCAAATTGACTATGCACCGCTCGGGACTTTTGCACGGATAACCGTGTGAAAAAAGCAGTTCCTTGGCTTCGCGGCTTTTAAAATCAGCCTTGAGCTTTTTCGGGCGGTAGATATAAATCAGCGCCCAGCCGTTTTTACATGTAAGCGGAAGCACCCGCACTCCCTTGTAACCGAGCACTTTATTCATCCGCCGTATATTCGTTTTAAGCTCGTCAAGCGAGCCAAATTTGTATAAAACGATATTTCCGTTTTCATTCCCGCCAGCGTCGGCGAGCAGTGACGGATTATTAATTCCTCCGGCATATTTTCCCCTCCCGTTATCCCGCGTGCTGTTCAAGAATACTTTTGAGCGCCGCCATAGAGCTTGTGTGAGAACGGGCTATTGCCGTATCCGTTCCTTTTATTTCGCTCAGCGCGCACCGCACCATTTTGTGCGACATAGTGCTGGTAAACAGCACGAGCAGGTCGGGACTCCCTATCTGGCTTTTAAGCCCGCCTTTCATTTTTGTGAATACCTTTGCCCTGCATTTATATTCACGGCACAGATCTATATATCTGCGCTCCATACATTCGTTTCCTCCGACAATAACTATACTCATTTTGCCCTGTCATCTCCTTTTTGTGAATTGGTTAGCTTTAGCTAACTATATGTCTTAAAACAAATGCCTTTACGGCATTTGTTTCATATCCTTTTTAATAAGCTACTCAATATTCTTGAGCGCGAGCGCAAGCGGTATTTTCCTTATTCTGCGCATATGGATAAAATGTACGGTGAAGTAGCCCGCCGCGCCTATCGCAAACATCGCGGGATATATCCACGGAGCTATGTAATACGTCAGCCAGCCGTTATATTCGAGCATCATGACCCTGTAAATCGTTTCTATGACGATATCAGAAACAGGGATGGAAATCAGCAGCGATACTGTTACCACGATGGCCGTTGCGGCGCTGTATAATCTCCCCGCCTCCTTGTCGGAATAGCCGATAATTTTCACCATCGAAATAGACTGGGAATTTTTATCTATCATCATCTTGGCAAGCAGATATATCATCAGAATGTAAAGCATTACCGCAAAGCCGCCGAGCATCGGGAACATCATTCCCATGGAATCCTCAAGCTGGTCCGCCGTGACCGTTAAATCCTGCTCGGTTATTACCGAGGAAATATATTCGTCGTCAATATCCGTGAGCTTTTCATTTGAAAAATATCCGCTGAAATAGTCGTCGTCCTTATCGAATATCTTATTAAACTGCTGACGCGATACTACCACCGCCATAGCCGCGGGATAGTAAAATTCATCCGATACGGTCAATTTATAGCTTTTATCCTCGTATTTTTCGGATAATTCTATAACATCGTTCTCTGAAATCCCGTATTTTTCCGTCAAACTGTTTGAGATATACACCCTTTCACCCGAAAGGTCTAGCTTGCCGAGATATTCGGAATCCTCCGAAACGCCATATACCGTTATGCTCTCGCCGTTGTCGTTTTGCAGTGAAGTGACCGCGTATTTTTCCGCTCCCGCCACGTCGGTCTGCGCCGCCGACTTTAAAACATACTGATAATCGGCTATCTTTGAGCCCTGCACCTGGGTTTTAAATTTCTGCAATAGCGGAGAAAACATCATTCCGAACATCAGAAGTACCGATGAAAACAGTATTCCCACAAACATGGTAACATACGCCGATCGGTTTTGCAGAATAACGCGAATGCGAAAACGAGTTAAAAATTTCCATCCGGGAAGCTTGACAGGCTTTCTTTGCTTTTTACGCCTGAAATCCCTTCGCAGGAAATTGAGCGGCGGAAGCGATAGCGACATCTTTAAAACAATAAGGTTTACCACGGCTATTATCACGCACGGTATAACGGTAGTCAGCACAAACGCCTCGACATTCCACTTTGTAACGTAGGTCGTAAGCGAATAGCTGTGATAATAAAGCTTCACTATAAGCTCCTTGACAAACGTATAGCCCAAGATATTTCCTGCCACAGCCGCGGTCGCCGTGACAATCATCGGGAGCGCAAGATAATGCCGCAAAAGCTCCCCTTTGGTATATCCCGACGCTCTGAGCGTTCCTATACACATTGCTTCCTGCTCTATCGTACTGCGCGCGGTTATGGCAAAGGCAAACGCAAGTATAACCATGACTATATATAACAGCCACTGGATCATTATCTTGTCGCCGCCCATATCCTCGCCGGTGAACATAATCGCCTGATTGTCGGGGCGGGTCACCAAATCAGTCAGGACAGCGGTCTTCGAAATTGCCTTTATAAGGTCGTCGCCCTTATCCCGCTGTTCGGATTCGGTCAAATCCACGTCGTTGTTCGTCCACGCATAATTGTAATGCAAGCCCGATTCACCGAGATTACTAAAAGCCGTATCTGTCACAAGCGCGACCGTGAATTTATTTGCGTCGAACATCATATCGGTGTTGTTTTTAAAAAGCGCGCTGTAATCGGACAAGGCTGCGAACCCGCACACAGTAAAGCTTTTATCGCCTATTTCAAATGCGTCTCCGACATTTATACCGTTGTTTTCCGCGTATAGCCTGTCGATAACAATCTCATCATCCGTTTTTGGATATTCGCCCTGCATCAGGTCGGAACGGTCGACGTCCGAGCGCATTTTATAAACCCGCACCGTGTGAGCGTTTGCAATCTCTCTGTCTTTATAAAAAAGCTCGTATACGGTTACGTTTTCATCCTCCGCCGCACTCAGCGTTTCTTCAGACGCTTTATCCGCCAAAGTAAAATGTCCGTTTTCAATATTATATTTTTCAAAGCTTTCATCGTAAGCGGATTTTGTACTGCCGTCCGCTACTAAAAATCCCGAGCAAAAGCTAACCGTTATGGTCAAAAATAAAAACAGCGCTATATATTTCCCAAAGTCGGATTTCAGCTCGCGCGGCAGGCGCCTGTACAATGGGTTTTTCATGTTTATAGCCGTCCTTCCCTAATAGATACACAACAATCAGAGGTAAAAGGATGAAAGCGAAGCTTTCGCACTTTTTCCTGAGCTACACCGCCCTGACGCGAGTTTTGCATTTTGCAAAACTCGACAAGGATGAAAGCGAAGCTTTCATCCTTTTACCAGTCAAGCTCCTCGGCGGGTATCTTTGATTCGTTCACATCATCGTGCCGTACCGCTCCGTCGCGCAGCTTTATAACCCTGTCAGCCATCAGACGTATAGACGCGTTGTGCGTTACCAAAATGACCGTGTTTCCGTATTTTTTGTTTACGTCCTCAATCAGCTTTAAAATCTCCTTGGAGGTCTTATAATCAAGCGCGCCCGTAGGCTCGTCGCACAACAGGATATCGGGGTTTTTGATTATCGCCCGACCGATAGCGCACCTTTGCTGCTGACCTCCCGAGAGCATGCTCGGAATCTTATCCTTATGATCCGTAAGCCCCAGTGTTTCTATCAAATCGTCTATATCAAGCGGGTTTGCGCTTAAATACGCGCCCACCTCGATATTTTCCTTTACGGTCAGATTGGGAATCAGATTATACGCCTGAAACACATATCCCAAGTGCCGCCGTCTGTATTCGGAAAGCTGTTTTTCATTCATGCTTTCCATTTTTTCGCCGTCGATGGAAATGCTGCCGCTGTCGGCGGTCTCTATGCCGCCGATTATATTTAAAAGCGTAGATTTTCCCGAACCGGACGGTCCAAGCAGCACGCATATACAGCCTTTCTCGATTGAACAGGTTATCCCGCGCAGCACCTCGGCGCGGCTTTCGCCGCTGCCGAACGATTTTTTTATGTCAGTCAGCTGAAGATACATCCTTTTACTCCTTTTGCGACAGATTAGTTAGCTCACGCTAACTAAATTATCCGAAAAAACGAAAGACGCATTTTGCCTTGCCTGTTTATCAGCGTCTTTCGTTTTTTTATTGAAATTACTTTTTATCGCTTATGGCATTCGCCGTGCATCGCGCAATTTGAGCATCCGTGACTACAGGAGGATTTGCCGCTTTTTTTGTTTTTAACCGAACTTACTATTATAGCGGCGGCGATACAAATCAAAACCGCGCAGATGATAATTGTAGCGATATTGTTTATAAGCCAATCCAACACAGCGTTTCCTCCTTTCGGAATATGCCTGAGGTTATTTCTTTATTTTAACCGTTTTTGTCAAGCTTGTGGATTCGCGATAAGGCTTGAACAGCATGTAAACCATGAACGCCAATACAAGCAGCGCAACGATGAATCCGATTACGTTTATCGAGCCTGTAAACACAGAGCCTATCTGATATACCATCAGCGAAATCGCATACGCGAATACGCACTGATAACCAACGGCGAACGAGGTCCACTTAGCCGAGTTCATTTCGCGTTTGATAGCTCCGATAGCCGCAAAGCAGGGAGCGCACAGCAGGTTGAATGTGAGGAACGAGAATCCGCTGATTCCGGTAAAAGCGCCTGAGATAGCGGAGTAAACCGTTCCTTCGCCGCCGCCGTAAAGGATACCCATGGTACCGACGATGTTTTCCTTTGCAACCAAGCCGGTAACAGAAGCGACAACAGCCTGCCAGTTGCCCCAGCCAAGAGGTGCGAATATCCATGCTATTGCCGAGCCGATCGCCGCCAGAATACTCTGGTCGATCTCATCCTCAGCGAGCATTCTGAAGCCGTCCGCCGTGAAGCCGAAATATGTTGTGAACCAAACGAGTATTGTGGAAAGCAGTATGATTGTTCCCGCTTTCTTGATGAACGACCAGCCGCGCTCCCACATCGAACGGAGAACGTTTCCTACAGTGGGAAGATGGTACGCGGGAAGCTCCATAACGAACGGAGCGGGGTCGCCCGAGAACATTTTCGTCTTTTTGAGCATGATACCTGAAACGATGATTGCCGCCAATCCGATAAAGTAAGCGGAGGTTGAAACCCAAGCTGAGCCGCCGAATATAGCGCCCGCTATCATCGCGATAAACGGAACCTTTGCTCCGCAGGGGATGAATGTAGTCGTCATAACCGTCATTCTGCGGTCGCGTTCATTTTCAATAGTTCTTGAAGCCATGATTCCGGGGATTCCGCAGCCCGTTCCGATAAGAATCGGGATGAACGATTTTCCGGAAAGACCGAATTTGCGGAATACACGGTCGAGCACGAAGGCGATTCGCGCCATATAACCGCACGCCTCCAAAAATGCGAGGAGTATAAACAGAACAAGCATCTGAGGAACGAAGCCAAGAACGGCACCGACGCCGGCTACAATACCGTCGAGAATAAGTCCCGACAGCCAGTCGGCACAATTGACGGCCTCAAGTCCGCTTTCAACCAGAACAGGGATTCCGGGGATCCACACACCGTAATCAGCGGGATCGGGCTCTTCGCAGCCGTATTCTTCATATACCTCTACGGCATTGGTCAAATCCTCGTATGTGTATGTAACGTCCTCAGTAGCGAGTGTTTCTTCATCCTCAATTTCGTAATCAGCTGTGTCAGCGTCAGTGAACTGCGCGGCATACGCTTTGAGGACAATAAGAGCCGCGTCGGAATCAAAGGTTTCGGATTCCGTATCGAGCGCTTCTTCCGCAAGGTCGCTGCCGTCAGCCTCCAAACCGATGAAAGCGTCGATCGCGTTTGTCGCGTCGCCGTATTCCTCGGAGACCTCTTCATAAGCGGAGGTGCCGATTCCGAACAGATGCCATCCGTCTCCGAACAGACCGTCGTTTGCCCAGTCGGTCGCGAACGAGCCTACGGTTACCATAGATATGTAGTAAACAAGGAACATAACTACCGCGAATATCGGAAGACCGAGCCAGCGGTTTGTTACGATTTTATCGATTTTGTCCGATGTGGAAAGCTGACCCGCGGATTTCTTTTTATAGCAGCCCTTAATAAGCTGAGCTATGTAAATATATCTCTCGTTCGTTATGATGCTTTCCGCGTCGTCGTCGAGCTCGGCTTCCGCCGCCTCGATATCCTTTTCGATGTGCGAAAGCGTTTTTTCGTCGAGCTGCAGCTGCTCGCGCGCCTTGGAATCACGTTCGAAAATCTTGATAGCGTACCAGCGCTGCTGCTCTTCGGGCATACCGTGTACGGCGGCTTCCTCAATGTGCGCTATCGCATGTTCAACAGCGCCCGAGAAGGTGTGCATCGGAATAGTTTTGCCGTTTTTCGCAGCGTCGATAGCCGCTTCGGCGGCTTCCATAACGCCCTTGCCTTTGAGCGCGGAAATTTCAACTATCTTGCAGCCGAGCTCTCTGGAAAGCTCTTCAACATTGATTTTGTCGCCGTTTTTCTTAACGACGTCCATCATGTTTATCGCTATGACAACAGGTATTCCGAGCTCGGTGAGCTGGGTCGTCAGATAGAGGTTTCTTTCAAGGTTTGTACCGTCTACGATATTTAAAATCGCGTCGGGACGTTCGCTTATAAGATAGTTTCTGGCGACTACCTCTTCGAGCGTGTAGGGAGAAAGCGAATAAATACCGGGAAGGTCGGTTATTGTGACCCCGTCGTGTTTTTTAAGCTTTCCTTCTTTTTTTTCAACAGTAACGCCCGGCCAGTTTCCAACAAACTGATTGGCTCCTGTCAGCGCGTTGAACAGCGTCGTTTTACCGCTGTTCGGGTTACCCGCAAGGGCAATTCTTAAGCTCATAATACTGTTCCTCTCTTTCAAAATTAGCCTTAGCTAACTCGCAGTCAAAACCAAAGGGAAATCCTTCCCCGAAAGCCTATTCAACTTCAATCATTTCCGCATCCGCTTTGCGAAGCGACAGTTCGTAGCCCCTAACGGTAACCTCAATCGGATCGCCCAGCGGAGCAACCTTGCGAACATGAATTTCGGAGCCCTTGGTTATTCCCATATCCATTATCCTGCGCTTGACCGCGCCCTCGCCGTGCAGCTTTACGACCTTGACTGTGCTGCCTATTTGGACCTCTTTTAATGTTTTCATAGCATTATCCTCCAAAAGCTGTGTTAATGTATTAAAAATCAAACCATGATTTTCTGCGCCATCTCTTTGCTTACCGCCACACGGGATTCCTTTACGTTTACAATAATGTTTCCGCCAAGCGAATTCACAATGCGTACGCTTCCGCCGACAACAAAGCCCAAATTTTCAAGATGCTTTTTTACTTCGGGCTTGCCGCCTATCTTTTTAATAATGTTTTCTTCACCTATATTTGCAAGTGTTAACGGCATCATAATCTATCCCTTTCCGCTGCCAAGCAAACAATTAGCCAACGCTAACTTTTGCGCGTTTAAAACAGGTTAGCTCTTGCTAACCAACTATAATAATATTATGTTTATTGTTTAATGTCAACAGCTATTTTGACAAGTTCTTCCGCCGAAGAATAATTTTGGTGAATCACTCAAATAGTTAGCGAAAGCTAGCTTATATTTTGTCTATTATCACCACTGTGTTCAACCACCTGTATCCACATCTTACGCTTGAAAACTCCGGCAATTTATGGTACGCTATTAATAATAAGATATTGTATTATAAGCGAAACCGCTGTATAATACAGTCGGCGGCTGCGCCGCTTGCCGCTCCGGGCAAAGAGGCGCACGCCATAAAAATAAATAAGTATAATAGTTTTATTGTACTCTATACTATTATATAAGGAGACTATGCCATGCATCTTCAGGAATCCGGCGAAATGTATTTAGAAACAATATTAAGACTTTCTGAAAAAAACGACGCCGTGCGTTCGCTCGACGTCGCTGAATATATGGGATATTCAAAACCCAGCGTGAGCCGCGCGATAGGATTGTTAAAAAGCGGAGGATATGTTGTTGTGGACGGCGCGGGGCATTTATTTTTGACCGAGGTCGGCAGAGAAACCGCCGAAAAGATATATGAGCGCCACACGATACTTTCGAGCTTTTTGGCAAGTCTCGGAGTGGATGAACAGACTGCCGCCCAAGACGCATGCAGAATGGAGCACGTTATTTCCGACGCCTCTTTTTCTGCAATAAAGCAATTCACAAAGCAAAACAACACCGATAAATAATTCTTCTCTTATTATAATATGTTATAATATGCGACCCTCCTGAATTTTCAGGAGGGTCGTTTGTTTTATCCTATTTGCAAAAAGCAATCAGGGAATAAACGGTAAACAGCCCGCATAAAAAGGGCGCGGATTAGTCCGCGCCCTTTTTTCTTTGCTTTTATTAAGGAGTGTTACTTTTTCAGCGTTGCAACGCCTTTTTTGTTGGTCTTGTAGGTCTTTTTGCCGACCTTTATCGACTTCTTGTTCTTCTGTATTACGCCTTTCTTATTGACAATATAGGCTTTCTTGCCAATCTTGACAAGCTTGTTCTTGCTGCCCTTCTGCACAACTCCAAGCTTATTAACTATATACGACTTCGTTCCGACCTTGACAAGCTTATTTCCGCTTGCCTTTCTCT
>CAZHWR010000059.1:0-9275 GCA_964536085.1 uncultured Oscillospiraceae bacterium | reverse complement strand
AAGTCGGTTATACTATGTATATACTAATAATGGAGGTGTTTTCTATGACAACGACCATTCGGAAGTGGGGCAACAGTCAAGGAATCAGGATTCCTAAATTTCTGCTTGATGCAGTTCAATGGAGCGATGATGAGCAGATTGTATTAATTGCCGACAAAAACAAAATTATAATCGAAAAAGCGGAACCAAGAAAAAACATTATGGAACTTTTTGCTGATTTTGACGGCGAATATGTTCCGGTTGATATGGATTGGGGACAGCCGGCAGGAGAAGAAGTATGGTAAAACAAGGGAATATTATAAAAGTCAGCTTCGATCCTCAAAAGGGACACGAGCAAGCCGGTTACCGTCCGGCAGTTGTAGTAAGCAATGATTTTTTCAATCAGAAAACTAACCTTGCTATAATTTGCCCCATAACAAACACAAACAACAAATTTCCTCTGCATATCCCTTTAGATAGCAGAACGCAGACAACAGGCGTCATTTTGTGCGAACACGTCAAAGCATTAGACCTTAATGCAAGACCTCATACGGTTGTCGAGCAGCTCCCAACGGATATTTTGACAAAGGTAATAAATATTGTGTTTTCAGAAATAGAACAAATTTAATAAGTGTTTTGTCTGTTAGAATACTATATACTAAATTTCGTTAACTGTTTCTTGTCATATTTCAACTATAATAGTTATATAAATAATATAGTTACACGGGGGTTCTGAGATAAGCAGGGGGGAGGTTCTGAGATAAGCAGCGCAAATTAGGAGCTGTGTCCGCAAGAATGTTTGAAAGCTCGTCAAGGGAAACCGTTATGCTTATAAGCTCTGTTTCGCCGGAGTTTGTTACAAAGGATATGTCAAAGACATAGCATAGCGTTGTGTTGCCGCCGTTGGGTCTGAACCGTCGCACCGTATGTATGAGCATAGAAGATATAAGCTCCGCCAAAGCTTCACGCAGCTTTGTTGTGCATATGCCTGTTAAGGCAGCCAGACGACGCTGCGGGGGACAGCAGTAATTCTTTTTTCCCCTCAAACTGACAAGAGTAAGTAATACAAGCAGAGCGTTGCCGGAAAGAGAGCGGTCGAAGACGGCGTAAGGAACACGTATAAAGTCGCGTTCGCCGTTTGCCGAGGTAATAAACAGGTTTGATGTTTGGGACTTATCCTTGCGTGTTCTTTTGTACCGTCTCAGCAAACCGTATCTTTCAAGCTCGTTTGCGGCGCGTTTGTATGACGACACGCTCATAAAGCTTTCTGCCGCAAGCCTTGCGCGTCGTGGGAAGCATTCCCCGTCCTTGTTGCAGTATCGGCGTATTGTGCAGTACAGCAGCTTTGCATTGCGGCTGAGATATTCGTTAATGATTGCGTCTGTGGCAACGGTAAAATATCGTTTCATTTTTTTTCTTCTCCTTGTCATAAAAGAAATTGTATTCAAACAAAGGGCGGAAGAGCAAGCCTTATCGGCTGCCCTTCCGCCATATTTGTATTTGTTATAATCCTCCGCCCGTGAGGAAATCCGATTTATACCCGAGGTCAAAATTAACTCTTATGCGTTTGCTTCCGATGCTTACAAGTCCGTTAGCCTTGCGCTTTGACAGTATAAAGTCCTGCTCCGCCGTGTTTAGGTTGTACAGCTCGGCAAGCTCCTGCTCACTTCTGCCGTCACACCCGAAAAACACCTTGTATGTGGCGTTTCCGAGTATTTCCTGACCGTATCTTTTTATCTCCGGCGACAGGAAGTCTACGACAGAGTGTGAGATTACCATAAGGGATACGTTGTATTTGCGTCCGCGCTTTGCGAGGTTGCGCAGAAACGTTAATGCCTGCGGCACGCGTTCGTCTATCATCAGATAGCTTTCGTCGCAAACTATGATACACTTTTCTTTGCGATCCTTGCTTGCCTGTTCCCATGCCCATGTAAGCACGTTATAATATTGCGTCTTTTTTGTTGTGTCGGACGTATCTTGCAAATTGTGGGTGTTGAGGCATATCAACTGATTGTCGCTTTTAATGTTTGTGTGTCCGTTCCAGAGGTATTTGTCGGCACCTTCGGCTATGCTTTTAAGCTTGTTTGCAAGGGAGACGCTCAACGTGTCCTTTTTCTTTGACAAATAGTTGTATATATCGCTCATGATTGGGAAATCCGTACTTGACAGCGTGGATGCGTCCGTATCGAAGTCGATGTTGAAGCTTGCGTAAACGTCAATGACAGCGTTGTTGAGTGCTGCCTTTTCAGCCGATGTGAGGTCGGGGAGATACATATCGAAAAAGCACTCCACGTTTTTGAGATGCAGGGCAAGGTCGTTCAAACCGCCGTCATCGTCATCTTTGGGGTAGTGCTTAACTTGCAACGGATTGATTTTGCCCTTATCACTGCCGCCGCAATTTATCACATCCCCGCCGAGCTTTTTTACCATATCGACGTATTCCCGTTCGGGATCTATTATTATGATTTTGGCGCCCGATAACGCAAATTCCTCTGTTATGATGTGTTTGACGAGGAAGGATTTACCTTGCCCCGGTTCTCCGAGAACAACCCAGTTGGAATTTGTGCGGTCGTTTTGCCGCAGCCACATATTAAGGAATATGACGCCGCCCTGCGCGTCGCGGCCGAAGTAAAAGCCCTCATTGTCGCTGAAATCCACGGCAGACCACGGTTCGCCGTGGACAAGGGTACTGAGTGGCATTATTGTTTCTGTGATGCCGTCAATCTTTGCGTTTCCTGCGTGGAAGGGCGACAACTGTTCATATGCTTCCATTTGGAGATTGGACAGGCATCTTGCGCTGAAACCCAAAGCGGCGATACGGCTTTCCATTTCCTTTGAAGCGGTTATGAGTTCCTTTTCCGTTGTGCCGAACGGCATAATAACGAGGGAGAAGCGTCCTATGGTTTCGCCGTCACGGTCAACCTTGCGTATGATTTCCTCCGCATTTGCTACGCCTGTTTCGGCGCGCTGCTGTTTTATATAATCGCGGGTTCCCATCGCTTCGCCGCGCTGCTGTGCAATGTTGCGGCTGATTGCGTTAATCAGTTCGCTGTCGGTGTTGGGTGTGTATGTAATGGATATAAGGCAACTGCCGAGATTTGTCAACTGTGCCAGCCACCCCAGATGTACGGACGGGGTGTACCGTATAATGCCGTATGCCTTTGCAAGCATTTCGCCTATACCGAAACGGTTACGCCCGAAATTGAGTTCTATGGGAGTGATTGCGTCCAATATTTCTCTGTTTTGGTTTTCTGTTTTCTTCATTGTTCGGCTGCTCCTTCAACAAGTGTAATAAGATTTTCCCAGTTGCCCTGCTGTTCGTTTGCCGCCGCAGGGTTGGTAAACAGATTGCAGAGGGTGAGGATTTCTCTGCCTTTGCATATCTCCGCCTTGATGCCCGCGTTTTCAAACATGATTTTCATTTCGTTTATTCGGTCCGCCAGTTTTGCCGCTTGATTAGCCGATTCCCAGATACAGATATAGTATAAGTAGGTGACTGTTTTGTTGTTTGTGGCGATTTGGTCAAGTTTTGCGATGTTTGCTTCTATGATTCGGTTTTTCGGACTGCTCATGTTTATTAAATCTTTTTTTTCGGCATAGTGCTGTATATGCGCGCTGACATCTATCGGCATATTAAGCTTCAGGAGCTTAAAGGGCTGGTTAACGGCTTTAAGCTGGCTTATGAGGGTTTGACCCTTTGTGTATTGTTCCCTTACCGTCATCAGCTCTCTGCAAATGGGGGAAACGTTAAGGTATGAAAACGCATAGCCGTCTTTGGTGTACAGTACGGTTCCCGAAATGTCAGAAACGTTGATGAACTCCTGTGCCGTCTGTTCTCCTGCTGTAGGAACGTTTTTCTGCTTGCCGAGCAAGTTCCTTTTGTTCACTTATCATCACCTCAATGTTTTTGTTGTAGATGTATTGGTGCTGTCGTCTGTTGTATATCATTATATTTTTGACATAATCGACGACATTTTGATTTGTGCGATCGCGTATAAAAATAAAGACGGTTGCGGTAAATATGATTATCGTTCCGAGCATGAAAAATCCGTTGCCCTTTCCCGCAATCACCTTGTAAAGATACAACACTGCCGCGAGGGGCAGTGTTGTAAGCAGTGATGAGATAAGCTCTCTCATGCCGAAGCCGTCTATCAATTCCGTCCGTATTCTTATGTTTGTCGGTATGTAGAGCTTATATTCATCTTCGTTGTTTGTGTTATTGTTATCCATACTGTTTTTATTTCCTCCTACAGTCCGTATGCCGCAGTAATCGCCGCTTGCAGTCCCGTTATTGACAAAGCGATTGCGAGCCATACGAGAGTTGTTTTTATGTGTCTTTTGTTTTCCGCCAGAGCGGATTCGTCGCCGACGGCGATACGGATAAAGCATATCACCAGCCGCACGACAAGACCCGCCGACGTTAGAGTGAGCAAAGCGCTCATAAGTTCGTTTATCGTATCCAAACTGAAAAACACCTCTAATTTTTGATTCTGCTTACGACCTGACGCACCATATTTGTGGCGTAATACACAGAGTTAAGCTTTCCGCCGCCCTGCTGCGCAGGGATAATCAGCTCGGAAATAAGCCTTGGCGTCTTGATTGCAAGTGATATTGCCGCGATAGCCCAAAATATATGCGTGCTTGCATAAAGTACGATTGACAGCTTGTACAAAAATAGCTGTACAACAGCCGTGGTCATAGCTTGAATAAGCTTTGCGATATAGCCCGTCCATATGCCGCCGTTGCTGTCTATCATGCCGACGCACGCAAGCGGCACGCCGCAGCGCACGATAAATATTTCCATACCGCGCATAATAAACTGCATATACAGCTTTATGAAACAGACGAAGTATACAATACCGAAGATAATGGTAATGATGCCTCCGCCCGTCACCCACGCGAAAGACGTGAGGCTGCCTATGCCGGTTTCGCTGAAAGTTGTCGCTTCCAAAACGGCATCAAGAAATTCTTCAACGATTTTGGAGATATAGTTGTAGAGGGTAGGAAAGCAGATTGCGACGGCTAAAGCCTTGCCATAGTTGAACAGAAGCGTTACGGGGTCATAGTCGGGTTCTCCCGCATAGGTGACATAATGGTCAAAGCCCTTTTTCAGCAGTTTTAAGGTTATCAGGGCAACCCCGAATTTTGTAACTACCCCGATAAGCGAGGTTGCCGCCGATGTGTCAAAAATGGTACTGCTCAGGTCTTCACCTATATATTTTTCCATATGAAAGCATATCTTTGTTAAGGAGTCGGAAATGCCGTCTGTAATGTAGTTAATGAAATCAGTGAGTAAACTTGACAGAAACTCTTCTATAATACTGAGCATTTACCTGAGCTTCACCTCCTGAGTTGTGCTGTTGCGTGTGATTAAGAAACGGATGCGGCGCCGTAATAGCCTCCGATAGCGTTGATTATGGTTGCGGCTATTAGTCCGCCGACTGTTGCGATTACGCTTGTTATAATGCGCGATTGCCATTTCTTTTGATCGACGTCGTCCGCCATTGCTTTGCGGATGAAGCAGTACACCGTAGCGATGACGCCCGCGCCGGCGATTACTTTTTGCGCAAATGACGATACGTCACTTATGAGGCTCATCGTTCCCGAACTGAGTACACCGAGGTCTGCCGAAGCGGTCATGCCCAGAAACATAGCCGCTACGGGGAGTATGGATAAAAGCTTATTGAAATATTTCTTTATTTTCATTTTTTTATATTTCCTTTCTTTTTTTAGTTGTATATCTGACTTATGTTGTTCTCATTGATTGCCATAGCTTCGGTTCGCAGGGGCAGAGCGTCTTTTCGCGCGTCTTTCTTCGCGCTGTTTTTTTGTCCGCCGCCTTTTCTGTCTTGAGTGTATTTTTCCCATATACCCCAAGCCTGTATTTCGATTTTGCCGATTTTTTCCGGTCTTGCTTTGTCGGCTTCTTCGCGCAGCACACGGTTATGCTCTTTATCTCCCATGCCGAGAATTTTGTTGTATACGGTCTTGCTCAGGTCGGGGGCATACATCATTGCGGGGTATTTATCGCCGTACATTACAAGCATATACGGTCTTTGTATGTGCCCCACCTCGTCCGGAGTGAGTAAATCGCGGGAGATGAGCTGTATACTCGCGCTGCTGTTTGCGGGGGCAATAAGCCCCGTTGACGCGCTTGCGCTTCGCGACTGGGAAGAACAGGTGTATTTTCCGCATCGTGCCGAAATTTGCTTGTGTGTTTCGGGATCGCTGCTCAGGTATATCCATACGACACAGTTCGTAAATACGGTTTGAGCGTTGTTTTTCCCGTAGACTTCTTCAATCTGGCTCATTGACTGAATAAACAGATCAAAACGGATTCCTCGCCCCGCTCCTACGGTCATTTTTGTTTCAAAGTCGGGAATTCGGGAAAAGTTGCCGAACTCGTCCAGAATGAAATTGCAGCGGATTTTCAGTCTGCCGCCGCGGGCATCCGCTATTTGTACAAGCTTGCAATACAGGCTGTCAACAAATAATGACGCGATATTGTAGTATGTTTTCTTTTCGTCCGGCAATATGATGAATATCGCACACTTTTTTTCGGGGATTTCCGAAAATGAGAAGTCGCTGCTCGACGTGATGTTGTATATATAGTTGTCCACGAACAGCCGCAGCGTCGCCAACGCGGAGGCGTAAAAGCTGCCGCGTGTTTTGCTCGGCGCAACCAAGGCCGCCGCAAGCAGGGCTTTCGCGGGGTGATTGTAGTCTATGTCGGCAAGATAGTCGTCAAGCGGCATTCTTTCGCCGATTTTGCACATCTCCGCGATAAACAGGTATACATTGGTCAGGTTCTGATATTCGGGATGGTCGCGGTTGTCGTACACAACAGCCATGATTGTGGCCGCCAGCACTGCTTTTTCACCTTCCGTCCAAATTTTTTCACCCGTATGCTCGTTCGCGCTTCCCCCGAGGCTTTCAGCCATGCTTGACGCAAGCTCCTTTGCCTTTTCGATGTCGTCTCTGTTTACGGCGTCGATAATCTCCTGTAAAAGATTGTAGCGCACCGATTTTTTGGGATTGCGGAAGTCCAGAGCCACCGTGTAATAGTCTTTTTTCTTCAGGTATTCTGACGTGTAGGCATAAAGCTCTCCTTTGGGATCCGAGATTATCATGCTTTCCCCCGCCATAGCCAAGGTGCATACGGTCGGCAGAACAACACTTCGCGATTTGCCGCTTCTGGTTGCGCCGATACAGAGCGTATGTACGTCATCGGGGATAAAGTATGTTTTCGTGCCTTTGAACTTTTTTTCCATGCCGACGACGATGCCGCCGCCGTCAGTATACGGTGATTTCCGTTGTTTGTTCAATTTCGTCAAGAAGTTTTTGATATTCCTCACGCCCTTTCTCTTGCTTTTCCTCATCGGAACCCGTTGCCTGCGCGGCAAAATAGTCTATTGCTTTCTGCTGCAAGAGCGACCGCTTGATTGACAGACGGTATGTGTTTATGTCGCCCGTCGTATCAAGCAGTATTGTTTCAAGCTCTGTTATGCCGCCGTATTTCTCCGCTTCGGTTTCGAGCATGGTTTCCACTTCTTCGTCCGTTACGGATAAGCCGAGCTTTTCCATTTCGGAGAAAAACACCATATCGCGCGCCGTGTTTTTCACGGCATTGCCGACACCCGCGTTAAGCCGCGTCGATATGTCGTACTTTCTTATCCGCGCGCCGTTTACAAAGCCGACAGTGCGCAGCTCATAGGCATATACGAAGCCCGCCGCGCAAAGCGCCGCGCCGAGCGCAAAGGCAGGGACAAATTTCGCCGCGCCGAGTAATTTTTTCTTAATCATATTCTTTATAACCCCCTTTCCCAGATAAATTGTATCTTACCCGCCGTAAGAAGCAGGAGATAACCGAAGTAAAAGAACGGCACCAAGGCGACGGTCGTCTTTCCCTTTCCCGCCAGCTTATATGCCAAGGACGCAATTCCCGCAAGCAGAACGGTGTAAAAGATTGCGCTCAAAAAGCCGTTAATGTCGCAGTACCCCGCCGCGAGAAACAACAGTAAAAGACACTGTATATCGCCGTTGCCGACAATCGAATCACGATTGACGGCTTCTATTGCCGCCGATATAACGACGGCGATTATGGAAATTAAAACATACGCTTTAAGACTTGCATCGCCCATATGCGAGTATATGTGCAGGATAAGCATTAACGCCGCCGCGATATAGCCCGTTACGGCTTCGATGCAGTGTGACAGGAAATCCGTAACCGCCGCAAAGCTGAAATATGTTACGGCTATTGTCGCGGTTATAACGGCTTCGGACTGCGCAATGTTCGTGTATGTGTATATGCCCAGCAGCGCCCAACCAAAGCCGCAGCCCAGCTCACACAGGAAGGGCTTTATCCCGATTTTCGCGCCGCACCGACGGCATTTCCCGCGTTGTATTATGTAGCTTGCAACGGGTATCAGCTCATACCAGCGCAGGATTGCGCCGCAGCTGTCGCATTGGCTCCTGCCCTTGTACCATTTGCGGGTTTTGTGTTCCTCTAAGCCCCAGCGTATGCCGATGACAGAAAAGAACGAACCCAAACAAAGTCCTAAAACTGTATATAAAATTATGAATATCGGCAAATAATCACTCCTTGGTTTTTTGTTTTTTAATTTTGCTTATGTAAAAAAAAGAGCAACCATTTTATTGGTTACTCTCAAAATCAGTATTTTTCATTTTTTTTACAGGAATCGACAGCTCGTGTTTTAGAGCCTTTTGCAAAACGGCGGAAACGTTAACGCCGCTTTTTTCGGCTTCAAAGTCAAGCCACGCGGGAAGGGTGACGTTTCTGCGGACGGTTCTCATGTCGTTTTTTCTGCGGTACTCGGCAAAATCAACGTCCACGAAGGTAATGACGTCGCGCTCGGTTTTCTTAGCAACCGCGCCGATTTCGGACGGCGCGGGAAGCTCCCTTCCGTCGTCCTCCCGGTCAACTCCTGCAAGCCCGATAGCGTCTCTCGCCATTCCAATCGCCTCTGTAAGCGTGTCGCCTTCGGTGTTTATGTCAAAATCGGGGATATACACCACATAGCCGCCGCCGTCTGGCGTAAGCACAACGGGATAAGAATTTTTCACAATGTTTTCCTCCCTATTTCAGAATAGGCAATCGCTTCTTCCAATCCTTGCGTAATTCCGTCATAAACTTTCACAGAAAACACCCCCTGTTATAAGCTTTTTTCCAGTTTATCAATTAGTTTTTTATTTTTTTGGAGTTAGAGGAACGATTGAAATAGTATAGCCTAACGGATTTAAGATTTTGAACAGCGTGTCGATTTGCGGCGTGGTTT
>CAZHWR010000058.1:0-9411 GCA_964536085.1 uncultured Oscillospiraceae bacterium | reverse complement strand
GCGACCGCTTTTACCCTGTCGTCGCTCCCGATATTTCCCGGATTTATGCGTATCTTATCCACGCCCGCGGCAACGCATTCCAGCGCCAGCCGATAGTCGAAATGTATATCCGCAACAAGCGGAATATCAACACAGCTTTTTATCGCGTCAACGAGCTTTACAGCGTCTTTATTAGGTACTGCCGCGCGTATGATTTCGCATCCCGCCGCTTCCAGCGCCTTGGACTGCTCCATTGAGCCCCTGATATCCTCGGCGGGGCGGTTTAACATAGACTGGATATAAATTTTGCCGTCGCCCAGTGTTAAGTTTTTCAGCTTTACATGTTTTGTTCTGCGGACATTCATCGCAGTCACCTCACTTAAAAAGCCTGAAAATGTCGTTAAAAGTTACAAGCACCATAACAAGCATCAGCAATATAAATCCCGCAGCGTGTATCATCGCTTCGTACTTGCGCGGAACAGGTTTTCTTATAATGCCCTCTATTATCAAAAACACCAGCCTGCCGCCGTCGAGAGCGGGAATCGGAAGCAGATTGAAAATTCCTATATTGATAGTTATAAGCGCGGCAAGCACCAAAATGGAGTCAAGCCCTGCGCTCTGCGCCTGGTTGACTGCGCTCGCTACGCCTACAGGACCCGAAACATCCTGAACGCTTGCTTTTCCGCGCACCAAATCGCCCAGCGATATCCACACCAGACGCGCATATGAAACCGTTTTTCCCGCCGCCTGACTGATAACGGTAAGCGGATTTTTACTTATCTGCTGCCGCACGAAATCCACCGATTTATACGTGTTTCCGTCGTCAGCGGTGTAGGTCACAAAGCTGATTTCAACATCGTCGAGTTTTACCTTTTCGCCGTTTCTTTCAACCGTCACCGAATGGATGTTATCCGAGCTTTGGGTCAACTGATACTGCAAATCGGTAACATCGTATATGGTAAGCCCGTCGATTTTTTTGATAACGTCTCCGACTTGTAGCTGAGCGCTGCTTGTGGCTCCGTCGCGAAAGCCCGCGATCTGCATGGATCCTAATTTATCCTGCATACCGACCACTGCCACTAAAACTAAAAATCCGAGCAGAATATTCATAGCGGCTCCTGCAACCACAATCAGTATACGTTTATATACAGGCTTTTTAAAAAAGGCATTTTCATCGTCAGAGTCACTGTCTTCACCCTCCATACTGACATATCCTCCAATTGGAAGAAGTCTAAGCGAATACTGCGTTATACCTCTTTTCCTTTTGAGTATGCAAGGCCCCATTCCCAGTGAAAATTCATTCACTGTAACCCCCGAGAGCTTAGCGCAGATAAAATGACCAAACTCATGAATAAAAATAATAACTCCGAACAAAACCACCGTTATGACAACGGTCAAAACAATACTCATATATCCGCGTCCTCTTTCTATTGTTACTTATCTTTAATTTATCTATCTGCGGTGAATAAATAAATTTATATCAACACCCAAATTCCGCACAACAATCAAAACGCGGAGTTTTAACTGTTATTCATAATGTATTCGCGCGCCGATTTATCCGCGCGCAGTATTTTGTCGACGGTCAGCTCGCCGTCGATCCTATCAAGTCCTAAAGCTCCGAGCACAAGCTCGCCGATTTTTGTAAATCCGATTTTACCCTGTAAAAACAGCGCAACCGCCTGTTCGTTTGCTCCGTTGATATAAGTCGGGTACACACCGCCCTTTTCAATTGCCGAGCGAGCGGCCTTTAAGCAGACAAACGTCTCTTCATCCGGCGGGAAAAAAGTCAGCTTTGCACATTCAATCAGCGACAGCGGTTTGACGGGGCTTTTGACCCTTTTAGGATACGTCAGCGCGTACTGAATTGGAATACGCATATCGGGAACGCCCATCTGCGCGATAACCGAGTTGTCATTAAATTCGACCGCCGAATGAATGATACTTTCGCGGTGAACCACTACCTCGATTTGCCCGGGCGCAACGTCAAACAGCCTCACTGCTTCAATAAATTCAAGCCCTTTGTTCATCAGCGTTGCAGAATCTATGGTTATTTTAGCGCCCATATTCCAGTTAGGATGATTAAGCGCCTGCTTAACACCTACGGATTCAAGCTCCGCCGCAGTTTTCCCGAAAAACGGACCGCCGGAGGCTGTCAGTATGATTTTTTTAACATCCTGCTTTCTTCCCGCGCCTATGCACTGAAAAATTGCAGAGTGTTCCGAATCCACAGGGAGTATCTTAACGCCTTTTTCTTTTGCGCGCTTCATAACTATCTCGCCGCCAGTTACAAGCGTCTCCTTGTTTGCCAGTGCGACATCGTGACCCGAATCGATCGCCGCGAGCGTCGGGACAAGTCCTATCATTCCCACGACAGAATTTATAACAACATTCGCTTCCGGAAGGCTCGCGGCACGGCAAAGACCTTCCATTCCCGCGCAGACCTCAATATCGGTGTCAGATAAATTTTGTTTTAACTCTTTATATTTTTTTTCGTCAAAAACGCATACAAGACGAGGCAAAAACTGCCTCGCCTGTTGTTCAAGCATTTTTATATTGGAATTTACGGCAAGCGAAACCACCTCAAAGCCGCCCTTTGACGCAACGTCAAGTGACTGCGTTCCGATAGATCCGGTAGAACCCAAAACAGATATTTTTTTACACATATCAAACACTTTCATTAAATCAAATTGTAAGCCTTGTAAGCGGAGAAAGCAAAGGCAGTATAAGCATGATAAACGGCGCGGTCAAAATAACAGAATCAAATCTGTCGAGTATTCCGCCGTGTCCGGGCATGATTGCTCCAAAATCCTTAACATTGTTCTGCCGTTTTATAACGGAAAACACCAAATCTCCCATCATGCCCACAGGAGAAGACAACAGCCCCAATACTGTCAGCATCATATAGTTTACCTGATAATCGCCTATTACCGCAGAATATAAAAGTCCCAAAAGCACGAAGCAGATGACGTTTGTTATGATTCCGCCGACGCTTCCCTCGATTGTTTTTTTCGGGCTTACCGTCGGCGCAAGCTTGTGCTTGCCAAAAAATCTTCCTGCAAAATACGCGCCCGAATCTGAAAGCCACGCGGCTCCGAGCGCAAGCAGAGTGTAAAATATTGCCGCATAGCCGCAGTCTGAGTATCGTTCGCGTATTATCAAAAGACTTGAAAGAGACAGCGGAATGGCAACGGACATCATAAACGCCACCGCGACCTCTTCAAGGCGCAGCTTATAATACTGTTTTAATAGTATTCCGAACATCACCATAATATAAACAAAAATCAGGAACATCATCGGAAAACTGTACCACTGCGTTTTTGTAAACGGCAAAAGCGCCGCAAACACTATTCCTATAACATTCAATGTCCTGTGCGTTTTGTTATATCCGAACGCCTTTAACAACTCGGCGACTCCTATAGCGGACACCGCCGACAGCGCCAGATTAAACACGATAGTATAGTAACCGAGCAGCGCCGCCGCCAAAACCAACAGCCCGACAGCTGCGGATATTATTCTTGTGCGCAAAATATCACCCCAGACTAATGATGAATGACAAACATGATTTAAACCCCGCCGAACCGTCTGTTTCTTGAAGCAAATTCCTCCAGTGCCTTATCCATGTTTTTTTCTGAAAAATCCGGCCAGAGTATATCCATGAATACATACTCCGCATACGCCGACTGCCAAATCATAAAGTTTGAAAGCCTAAGCTCACCGCTCGGCCGGATAATCAAATCGACATCCGGCTGATCCTTTGTATACAGCCGATCGGAAATGGTGCTTTCGGTTATGTCGTTCGGATCAAGCGTTCCGTTTTTGCACTCGTTGGCGATCTGCTTAACGGCGGTGAGTATTTCATTACGTCCACCGTAGTTAAACGCAATATTCAGCGTGAGCCCGGTGAAATCCTTGCTCATATCCTCGATGTGCTGGATTTTTTCCAAAAAGCCGTCCGGAAGCGCAGAAACATCGCCTATAAAGCGCGTCCGAACGTTTTCTTTCATGTAATTTTCCGCGTTGTCAAGATATTCGTCGAGTAACTTTAAAATCGCGTCGACCTCTTCTTTAGGACGCCTCCAGTTTTCAGTTGAAAAAGCATAAACCGTTAAGTATCTTATTCCTATTTTGTTGCAGTAGCTAACGATGTTTTTAAATGTCTTGGCTCCTATTTTATGTCCCGCAAACCTCGGAAGATTTCTCAGCTTCGCCCAGCGCCCGTTGCCGTCCATAATAATGCCTACATGCTTTGGCAAAATCTTAAACTTACTTTTCTGTTCCAGAATAACCGCTCCTTTTTCGAATCATAACGCGCACGCGCCCGAACGCTATATAGACATTAATTCCTTTTCTTTTTCAGCGGTAACAGAATCAATACGCTTGCACGCGTCGTCGGTTTCCTGCTGGATTTTTTTCTCGCCGTCTTTTAATTCGTCCTCGGTTATTTCAGATTTTTTCTGCATCGCCTTAACCTTTTCAATCGCATCGCGACGGATATTTCTGACAGCAACCTTGCACTCCTCCGCCATCTTGTGAATGTCTTTAACAAGCTCACGCCTGCGGTCCTCGGTTAAGCTCGGGAACTCCAGTCTTATAACCTTACCGTCGTTATTCGGGGTTATACCGATATCTGAAGCCAAAATCGCGCGTTCAATTTCCTTTAGCGAAGAAACGTCCCACGGCTGAATCAAAAGGATCCTTGCCTCCGCCACCGAAACTGCCGCCATCTGATTTATCGGCGTGGGAGCGCCGTAGTAATCGACAGTTATCTTATCAAGCACGCCGGGATTTGCTCTGCCCGCTCTTAAAGAGGCAAATTCATCCTTTAATTTGTCGATTGATTTGCTCATTTTTACATTAGCGTTGTTTAACAATTCTTTCATAGTAGTTTCCTCCAATATACAATTATTTCGTGTTTTGCTCTTAAAAACATACGGCTAAGCCGTGCGAAATCATTATTTCACGATAGTTCCGACCTGTTCGCCCAATGCAGCTTTATATATGTTTTCAGGGTGATTCAGATTAAACACAAGAATCGGAATACTGTTGTCCATACACATCGATGCGGCGGTTGAATCCATGACCTCCAGCCCCTTTGCAAGCACGTCTGCAAACGAAAGCTCATCGTACTTCACGGCGTCGTCGAATTTATTTGGGTCTTTATCGTAAACGCCGTCGACCATTGTCGCTTTAAAAATGATATCCGCTTCTATTTCCGCTGCTCTCAAAGAAGACGCGGTATCGGTAGAAAAAAAAGGATTTCCCGTTCCGCAGCCGAATATGACTATTCTGCCCTTTTCAAGGTGCCTTACAGCGCGGTTTCTGATATACGGCTCGGCGACCTCGCGCATGGATATAGCCGTCTGCACTCTGACGTCCGCCCCGAGATTTTCCAGAACGTCCGCCACCGCCAAGGCGTTCATAGTAGTTCCCAGCATTCCGATATGGTCTGCCCGCGTTCTGTCCATCGCGCCGCTTGAACGGCCTCGCCAAAAGTTTCCGCCACCGACAACTATACCGATCTCAACGCCCAAATCAGCCGTTTTCTTAACGCTTTCGCAGATTTTTGTAATAACGTTGTAATCCAGTCCGAACTTTTTTTCACCGGCGAGCGCCTCGCCGCTGAGTTTGAGCAAAATACGTTTATATTTCGGTTCCATCTTTTTTCACCCTTTTTAATCTATTTCTTATATTTTACCGTATACAAAATGATATGTAAAGCGAAAATCGGAATTTTTAATATATTTATCCTCTTTAAATTCTGCGCGGAACGTTATATAATGATAATTGGAAAACTGAGTTTTATCCAAACAGAGTGTAAAATGCAAGAACCGCCAAGACTATAATTCCGCTTCTATCCAAGGAGGTTGCGCCAATGACGCTTCAGCAGTTAAAATATATCACGGCTATCGCCGAAACCGGCACCATGAGCGAGGCGGCAAAAAAGCTGTTTATTTCACAGCCCAGCCTTACAAAATCAGTCCGTGAGCTTGAAAAGGAAATGGGCATTACGATATTTGACCGAACAAACAAAGGCGTCTGCGTTTCAAAAGACGGCGAGATTTTTTTGGGATACGCCCGTCAGGTATTAGAACAGGCGGAACTGCTTGAAAGCTCATATAAAAACCAGCCTGCGGTCAAACGGCAGTTCAGTGTTTCCACACAGCACTATTCATTTGCCGTCAACGCATTTGTCGAGCTTATCAAGAAGCACGGAGGCGAAAGCTATGATTTCAGCCTGCGCGAAACCCAGACATACGAGATAATCGACGATGTTGCCCGAATGAAAAGCGAAATAGGCGTTTTGTATTTAAACGACTTTAACCGTGCGGTTTTGTTAAAAATCATGAAAGCAAACAATCTCACCTTTACAGAGCTGTTTAAAGCAAGACCGCATGTTTTTTTAAGCTCCGCTCACCCGCTCGCCGGGGAAACCAATGTTACTGTAGAGCAGTTGAAACAGTACCCGTATCTTTCGTTTGAGCAGGGCGAGCACAACTCGTTTTACTTTTCCGAGGAAATACTGAGCACAGTAGAGCGCGAAAAAAACATACGGGTGCGTGACAGAGCCACTTTATTCAACCTTTTAATCGGACTAAACGGCTACACCGTTTGCAGCGGCGTTACCGACGAAGAACTTAACGGCAAAAACATCGTCGCCGTTCCGCTTTGCGAAGAAGGCGGTATGAATATAGGCATAGTAACAAACAACAAGGCTCCTCAAAGCGACCTGGGAGCGTTTTATGTAAACGCGCTCAAGCACCGTGCGGAGCAAATTGAAAAATCGCCGGTCATTTAGCTCTGTTCTCGGTATAGCTTTAAGCTATGGCAAAATACCGTTTTTATATATTTTACAACGCAGGATAATAATTGTATTATTAAATATATCAAATACATAGGAGAATCAAGGTATGAAGACTTCAATCGTAGGTTATCCGCGCGTAGGTTCGCTGCGGGAGCTTAAATTTGCAACCGAAAAATACTTCAGAAACGAAATCACAGCAGACGAGCTTCAGTCAGCCGCCAAGGGTATCCGCAAAGCCCAGTGGACTGTCCAAAAAGAAAGCGGACTCGACTTTATCCCGTCAAACGACTTTTCTTTTTACGACAATCTGCTTGACGCAGCGGTATTGTTCGGAATCGTCCCCAAGCGTTATTCCGAACTCGGGCTCGACTCTCTCGGCACATATTTTGCCATGGCAAGAGGCTATCAGGGCGAAAAAGGCGATGTTAAGGCGCTCGCAATGAAAAAGTGGTTCAACACAAACTACCACTATATGGTCGCCGAAATCGACGATGAAACAACCGTTTCACTAAACGGCACAAAGCCGTTTGACGAGTACTCCGAAGCTAAAGCTCTCGGAATCGAAACAAAGCCCGTGTGCATAGGTCCGTTCACACTTTTAAAGCTTGCCAGATACACCGGAGCAAAAAACGCCGCAGACTTTGCCGAAAGTACTGTAAACGCTTATATCGAGCTTGTCAAAAAGCTTTCCGCGCTCGGAGCCGAATGGATACAACTGGACGAGCCGTATCTCGTTCACGATTTGGATGAAAGTGACAAGGCTCTGTTTGTCAGTCTGTACAAAAAGCTGCTCGCAGAAAAAGGAAACGCCAAAATACTGCTTCAGACGTATTTCGGCGATATCCGCGATATATACGGCGACGTTACAGCGCTAGATTTTGACGGTATCGGTCTTGATTTTACCGAGGGCGTTAAAACAGCCGGGCTTGTTGCCTCAAACGGCTTCCCGAACGGCAAAACGCTGTTTGCCGGACTTGTTAACGGTAAAAACATATGGCGCAACAACTATAAAAAGACGCTCGGCGTATTAAAAGGGCTCAAGGACAACGGTATTGACGTTGTTATATCAACCTCCTGCTCGCTTTTGCACGTCCCCTACACGCTCAAAAACGAAACCGCGCTTTCCGCAGACTACACAAAGCACTTTGCATTCGCCGAAGAAAAGCTTACCGAGCTTGCAGAATTGAAAGCTTTGAGCGAATCGGACAACGCCGCTGAAACAAGGGCTTACAAGGCAAACAAGGAGTTGTTTTCGGGCAGAATCAACTGCTTTGACGAAGCTGTTCAGCAAAGGGTAAACGACATTAAAGAGAGCGATTTTACCCGCTTTCCCGCTTTTGACGAACGAGAAGCAATTCAGAAAAAGGAGTTCGGTCTTCCCGTATTCCCGACAACAACTATCGGTTCGTTCCCGCAGACTGCCGATGTAAAGGCAAACCGCACCGCCTATAGAAAGGGCAATATAACTGAAGAACAGTACGTTGAATTTAACCGCAAAAAAATTGCTGAATGCGTTGCGCTTCAGGAAAAAATCGGAATCGACGTTTTGGTTCACGGCGAATTTGAAAGAAACGACATGGTCGAATACTTCGGCGAAAATCTTAACGGCTATCTGTTCACGCAAAAGGCGTGGGTGCAGTCGTACGGCACACGCTGCGTTAAGCCGCCGATCGTTTGGGGCGACGTTTCGCGCTCAAAGCCGATGACTGTTGATTGGTCGTCTTACGCTCAAAGTCTGACCGACAAGCCGATGAAAGGAATGCTCACAGGACCTGTAACGATTCTCAACTGGTCGTTCCCGCGCGAGGACATCTCGCTTAAAGACAGCGCATATCAAATCGCGCTTGCAATCCGCGATGAAGTATTGGATTTGGAAGCCGCCGGAATAAAAATTATCCAGGTGGATGAAGCCGCGCTCCGCGAAAAGCTCCCTCTTCGCAAGTCCGACTGGTACAGCGAATATCTCGACTGGGCGATAAAAGCGTTCCGCCTTGTTCACAGCGGCGTTAAACCAGAAACGCAGATCCACACCCATATGTGCTACAGTGAGTTCACCGACATTATTCCCGCGATTGACGACATGGACGCGGACGTTATCACATTTGAAGCTTCCCGCTCCGACCTTTTGATACTCGACGCGCTAAAGGAAAACAATTTCAAAACCGAGGTCGGTCCCGGCGTGTACGATATTCACTCCCCCCGCGTTCCCTCGGTGGAAGAGATCGAAACCGCGCTTGACAAAATGTGCGCCAAAATCGAGCTTAAAAAGCTGTGGGTAAATCCCGACTGCGGTCTTAAGACCCGCGGCGAGAAAGAAACCAAAGCCAGCCTTGTAAATCTTGTTAAGGCGGCAAAGCTTTTAAGAGAAAAGGCAGGCAAATAACCGCCTAATAATTTATATTTAAAACCGCCGTATATCAAGCTTCCGATATACGGCGGTTTTATGTTTTTAATAAGCTATTTTATCCGATTAAATCAAATACGGTTTAATCGGCGTGACAACGCAGGTGCAGGAAAAAGCTTTGTTCCAAATAGGCTACCGCACGGACATAGGGGCGGCGAATGTTATCGCTTTTCGGGGCGTGAATTATGAAATCACGCGCATTGACACATTCGAGGGGTACAAGGAA
>CAZHWR010000057.1:0-9484 GCA_964536085.1 uncultured Oscillospiraceae bacterium | reverse complement strand
CCGAATACATAAAGTTAAACCGTGTAAAAATATAGAAATTTTGACTTGTAATTTCACTCGTAATGTAGTATACTAAAATTCATGGCGGTAAACGCGCCGTAATCCGGCACGCGGGTATAAAGGTCCTGTGCAACAGCGAATCTGCGAACCATGTCAGGCGGGGAACCGAGCAGCATTAAGCTTATTTGTTGTGTGCCTCAGGCAAACCTTTGTGCCCGTTTGCGGGAGTGCGGCGGTTTTATCCGGTCCAATTGTTCACATGTCGCCATCCGGCGGCAATTTTTGTATAAAAGCGCGTTTTAATAAAAAGAAATTTTAAAGAAAGGCGTGGAAAAAATGTATTTAGCATTATACAGAAAATGGCGGCCGCTTGTTTTTGACGACGTTATAGCTCAGCCTCACATAACCACGCCTTTGAAAAATCAGGTAATTTCAGGTAAAACGGCTCACGCTTATCTTTTCACCGGTTCGCGCGGAACAGGTAAAACCACATGCAGTAAAATTCTTGCAAAAGCGGTAAACTGCCCAAACACCGAGAACGGCAATCCATGCCTTGATTGCGATATCTGCCGCGGCATTGACGACGGCTCTTTGCTTGACGTCGTTGAAATCGACGCTGCAAGCAACAATGGGGTCGACAATATCCGCGAAATACGCGAGGAGGCTAATTTTACTCCCGCTGTGTGCAAATACCGCGTTTATATTATCGATGAAGCCCACATGCTGAGCGACGGCGCGTTTAGCGCGCTGTTAAAGATAATGGAAGAGCCGCCTGCGCATGCGATATTTATCCTTGCTACAACTGAAGTGCAAAAAATTCCCGCTACTATACTCTCCCGTTGTCAGCGTTACGATTTTCGCCGGATTTCGAGTGACGCTATTGCCGAACGGCTAATGTATGTTGCAAAGCAGGAAAAAATCGACCTTTCGGGAGAAGCCGCCGCTCTTATTGCGAAAATATCCGATGGCGGCATGCGCGACGCTTTGTCACTGCTCGACCGCTGTACGGCGATAAACGAGCATATAACCGACGATATAGTAAGTTCCGCCGCGGGAATCGCAGGCCGGGATTATCTTTTTGATTTGTCAGACGCAATCATTGAAAATAATATTTCCCGTGCGCTCGGTATTATAAACGAGCTTCATTCCCAGATATCAAACCTGGGATCGCTCTGCGACGAGCTTATCACACATTTCAGAAATATCATGATTGCCAAGACAGTCACTAAACCCGAATCACTTATTGTGGCTCCTCCGGGCGAAATTCAGCAATATCTGTCTGCGGCCGACAGATTGTCTCTCGATACGATACTTTCACATATGAAGGCGTTCGAAGTATGTTCTGCGCAGATTAAAAAAACCGCCTCCAAACGCCTTGTTTTGGAAATGACGCTTGTTGAGATCTGCTCCGGTTCGTCAGCGCAGTCAAACGGCGATTTCGGACTAAAAGAAATTGAATTTTTAAATAACAGAATCAAGGAGCTTGAAAGCAAAATAACGCAAACGGCAAGCTCCGGTGCATCAAATAGCGCGCGCCAAAGCTCAAACGAGTCCGGCTTTGCGGCTCAATCAGAATACAGTCTGCCCGATTACGCGCCTCCTTCCGGCTCGGATAATACAGCTACCGCTGTAAAAACCAATAAAAACGAAAAGCTTGATTACTCAAAATTTACTCCGGTCGCCTGCTTTCCTGAAATTCTTGAACAGCTTAAAGCGAACGACCCCGCCCTTTACGGCATGCTGTTCGGCGCTAAAGCGTTTGAAAACGGAGAGGTAATGCTCATCTCGACCGATAAAGACCTTTTTTCAGGTCTTATGCACTCGCATGCGAGCGCAGAACGTCTGAGCGACGCCGTGTTTAAGCAAACAGGAAAACGGTATCGGTTTAAAATTAAAAATGCCTCAAAAAACAACGAAGAAAATCGTAATATAAAACAAACGCCGTCTTTGCTGGATGAATTGGAAAAAGCCGCAAAAGACGCGGGCGTTTTGTCGTAGTTATACAAGCTGCGGCAGCATAACGCTTATCACCTATCATATAACCCGTTCGCATTACCGCTTCGGGAAAAATAGCAAGGAGAAGTTAAACAACATGAAAGCAAGATTACCTCAGGGAATGGGGAAAGGTCCCGGAAACATGCAGAGCATGATAAAGCAGGCGCAAAAAATGCAGGAGGACATGCAGAAGGCGCAGGAGGAGCTTGAAACTCAGGAATTTTCGGCAGCCTCAGGCGGAGGAGCAGTCAAAGCCACTGTTTCGGGTAAAAAGGAAATCATTTCGCTTACCATTCAGCCGGACGCAGTCGATCCCGAAGACGTGGAAATGCTTCAGGATCTTATTATAAGCGCTGTAAACGAGGCGCTGCGTCAGGTTGAATCAGCTTCTGAAGAACAGATGAACAGCATAACCGACGGTATGAATATCCCCGGACTGATTTAACCGTTATGAAGTACGATGCAGTTCCGCTGACAAAACTCGTTGAACAATTTGCCTCTCTTCCAGGCATTGGTATGAAAACCGCACAGCGGCTGGCGTATCATGTTTTAACTCTGCCGGAAGACAAGGTAAAAGCATTCAGCGAAGCACTCTTAGACGCGAGCAAAAAAATCAAAAATTGCAGTGTGTGCCAAGGCTTTACCGACGAGGATGTCTGCCCTATCTGCTCGGATAAATCGCGTGACCATGCAACCATCTGCGTTGTTGAAAATCCCAAAGATATCGCTGCCTTTGAAAAGACCCGCGAATACACGGGTGTTTACCACGTGCTGCACGGGCTTATTTCACCTATGGACGGCATTGGTCCCGAACAGCTTTTTATTAAAGAGCTGTTAAATAGAGTCGCAGACAACGATATAAAAGAAGTAATAATGGCGACCAATCCAACCGTTGAGGGAGAAGCCACATCAATGTACATTTCCAGGCTTTTAAAGCCCATGGGCGTTTTGGTCACAAGGCTTGCATACGGAATACCCGTGGGGAGCGATTTGGAATATGCAGATCAGGTTACTCTTTATAAAGCGCTTGAAAATCGAAATGAAATGTAGCGTTCGACAGACTTCTATTAAATCCTCGCATTGAATCAGATATATTACAGTAAAGGAGTGAAGCCAATGTCCGGCAGTAAAATAGCAGACAACCGAAAAGCGCGCCACGATTATTTTGTTGTGGAAAGCTATGAGGCCGGAATTGCGCTTTACGGGACGGAAATCAAGTCCATAAGAAACGGCGGAGTTAATTTAAAAGACAGCTGGTGTTCCATCGAAAAGGGAGAGCTTTTCCTTAAAGGCATGCACATAAGCCCTTACGAAAAAGGAAATATATTTAATAAAGACCCATTGAGAGAACGCAAGCTGTTAATGCACAAGCGAGAAATCGCACGGTTATATAGTTCAGTAAAACAGGAAGGTCTTACCCTTATTCCGCTTTCACTTTATTTTAAAGGATCAAGGGTCAAAGTCAGCGTAGGGCTATGTAAAGGCAAAAAGCTTTACGATAAGCGCGCTGTTGCTGCCAAAAACGAAGCTAAGCGTGAAATGGAAAGAGCCGTCAAACAGCGCATGCGATAACTGATAACGGGAAGGTTAAAAATGCTTTACAAGGAAATTGAAATCAATATAAAGGCAAATGAATACGATTCATGCGGTCACACTCCAAAGCTGTTTGCTTTTGTTCCCTTTTCCGGCGAGTTTTTGCCGAACAGCAACAATCGCCCCGCCGTGATTATCTTTCCGGGCGGAGGATATTCATTTGTTTCCGAACGGGAAGCCGAACCAATAGCAATGAAATATCTTTCCATGGGCTTTTCGGCTTTTATTCTCGACTACAGCGTCGCTCCGTCAGTATTTCCTACGTCGCTTTTCGAAGCTGCGTATTCAATCGGCTGTGTTCGCGAAAACGCGGATGAATTTGGTATAGATCCCAATAAAATCGCAGTTGTCGGATTTTCCGCAGGAGGTCATCTCGCCGCGAGCGTCAGCTGTTTTTGGAACGAATCTTTTATTTCCGATGCGCTCGGCACTAAGAGCGACATGCTTAAGCCAAACGCCGCGGTGCTGTCCTACCCTGTTATTTCGTCAAGCAAATTTGCCCATATCGACAGCTTTAAAAGTCTTCTCGGCAGCCGTTTCGGCGATCCGAAACTCATGCAAAAGCTGTCGCTTGAAAATGCCGTAAACGCAAATACACCGCCGAGCTTTTTGTGGCATACATTTGAAGACGGGCTTGTTTCGGTTAAAAATTCCCTTCTGTATACTTCGGCGCTTCAAAGCGCGGGAATACCGTTTGAGCTTCATATCTATCAGCGCGGCGGGCACGGCTTAAGCCTTGCAAACGAGATAACCGGCGATGTTATGCCGGATTGTCAGAACTGGATAGATATGTCGGGCAGATGGATAAAAAATTTATAGTCCATTCTGTATGACAAATGTAACAAAGTTTAATTTATTATACGGGGGCGTAAAGGTTTCGACGGGGATTATGAACCTCAGCAAGCGAGCAGAGCGGGCGAAAGCTCTTTAATAGTCGCAATTAAATTTTAAATGCTAACAATAATAAAGTAGCACTGGCGGCCTAAGTGCCATCCGTCCAAATCGGAAGGACCACGAGCCGAGGAGGGCGTCATTACAGTGGTGAACGTTCACGCTGACGCTTTTAGGCGATGAATGAATTAAAAGCTACTGAGCATTAAGTACCCGTTTGCCGGGCTTTTTGCAAGGGAATTTTCAATAGGCAGACTGCGCTCGGAGAAAGCTTTGGGAATTGGTTTTCGGACAGGGGTTCGACTCCCCTCGCCTCCACCAAAAAGGACATCTGTTTTCAGATGCCCTTTTCCTTTTATTAGGGGATTTTTCCGTAACTGCGGGATTTTCGCGCTTTTTTACCTCTCAACCATAATACAATATTTTAAAGTAACTTTAAAATATTCGCACTTAAAAACAAAAGTATCAAAAGGGACGCGGGGCTTGAATAAGCCTCTATATCCCTCATAATATAAATTAAGAAAAGGAGTTTTCCCAATGGCAAAATATATTTATCCGGCTATATTCACCAAAGACGGCAACTTTTATACTGTTAATTTTCCTACCTTGAAAGCTGCTACACGCAAGGTGAAACGTTGCAGGAAGCCTTTGAAATGGCAGAAGATGTTCTATGCCTTACTCTTTATGATTTGGAGGAGCAGCAAGCTAAAATTCCTGCGCCGTCCGAAATTCAGAAGATTAAAACGAATGCAGATGAGTTTGTTAATTTAATTTCGTGCGATACAATAGAATATAGAAAATACTACGATAATAAAGCTGTTAAAAAAACACTTACCATTCCGGCATGGCTGAACACAATGTCTGAACGCGAAGGTATAAACTTTTCTTCCGTGCTTCAAACAGCCTTAAAAAACGAGCTTCATATTACTGACCGATACCCCCCACAAACAAAAAACCCGCCGGGTAGGGATTGCCCTGCCCGGCGGGGCTGTTTTGTATATTCACTTTGTCAAATAGTTTTTATTCACCCAGTAACAGCAGCCGTTTAGCTTTACCTTGTAAAATGTTATTCCGTCATACTCCACTCTGCCGCCTTTGACGACCTTTACCGACGCGCCCTTTTTCAGCTTGCCCGCTTTATTGCCGCTCAACTTAAACGGCGTTTGGCGCAAATTAACAGTTTTTTTCACCTTGTACGTAACCAGCGTTTCCTTGGGCTTTGACTTTTTAAAATCTTAAGCGATAAATACATACATCTAATGCAAAAGCAAAAATTGTTCGTCATTTTTGCATTATTATGATGCTATTATTGTTTTTGACGTCATAATTTCGTTATAATTATATCATAATAATTCTACTAAGACTAAAGAAAGGTGTTATTATGGAAGATAAGCTTTTGCGTTACACTTTGAGAGTCGATCGTTTGCTATTCAAAAAATTCAGGTATATTGCAGCGTCTGAAGGACGCAGCGCCAACAAGGAAATTGAACAGTATCTAAAAAAACGTGTTTTAGAGTACGAAAAGGAATACGGAAAAATCAACATTGAAGCCGACGATTAATCCCAACTTTATTGTTTTATTGCAGTAGCGTGATATCCATGAATCTTCGAGGGGCGTTATACGTTCCTCGATTTTTTTATTTAAAGCTTTATGATTATCATCAGGAAACTAATATCATATTTATATCATGAGCAGGTAACCTTTTTACAGAAAACTGAATAAAATATACAATAAGCTGTTTTGGAGGCGTTTTAAATGACCCGACGAAAAAAGCGCAGCAAAAAACACATTACTTTATTTGTAAAACTGATCACTCTGCTTACAGCCGCGGTAGTACTGTTATATGCGTTTGACGCTCTTATAGGTTCGCCGCTGCGCTCAATAGCCGCATACCGCGCAAAACAAATAGCGGCAGAGATAATCAACGGCGCTGTAACAAATGCCATAGACCAATGCGGCTACGTTTATTCCGATCTTGCTTCGATTCAAAGAAACGACGCAAACAACATAACATCTATAGAAGCGAACACCGTAAATATAGCGCGTCTGCAATCAGCGGTTACGGCAAATATAATAACCGACATGAAATCCATAGAAGACATGACGGAAAAAATATACATAAGCTCACTTTTCGGACCCGGAATACTGTCCGGCATCGGACCGTCAGTTTCGATTCGGTTTTTGCTCGACGGATACGTCAGCAGCAGCATCGCGAGCGAATTTACATCCGCCGGAATAAATCAAACGACCCACACTATAACTATTTCCACACAAATAGAATTTGTTTCGATCATAGCGGGAAAAAGCGTTGCTACATCAGTACCCGGAGATTTTATAGCTGCTCAGACGGTTATAGTGGGCAATATTCCGGAATATTATACCCAAATAATAACACAGGATAAAGAGTTGATAAACTCTTTGGACGCATACGACAACGACGTGAAATAACCGTTATTTCAGTTCGGCTATGGTAACTCCGTCCTCGCCTTCTCCGTAAACGCCCAGTCTAAAGGACTTAATATTTCTATGAGACTTTAAATGCTGCGAAACCGCTTTTCTCAAGACTCCCGTACCCTTTCCATGGATAATATTTATCACTCCGACATTGCTTAAAACCGCGTTATCAATAAACATGTCAAGATTCATTATAGCTTCCTCTACCGTTTGTCCGCGCAGATCCACCTCGGTAGTGACAATCCTTTCTGCCTTGCTTTTAACGGTTTTTACCGTTTTACCTGAAAGCTTTACCTTGTTTTCCTCTATAAGGCGCAGATTATCCAGCGGAACACGCGATTTTATTATACCCGCCTGAACATAAACGTTTCCCGATTTGTCCGGCGGAGAAATTACCGTTCCTTTTTTATCAATATCATAAATCAAAACTGTGTCGCCTGCTTTTAATTTGCGCGGGAGCTTGTACCCGGTGTTTTTGCGCTCATCCACGGGATTCGCGTTTGTATAAAGCTTATTGAACGTGTTTTTTGTTTTCGATTTTGCTCCCGATACAAGATTTCTGAACTCTTCCCTGTCTTTTTCACGCCGAAGCTCTTCCAGCTCTGCGAGCAGCGCGTCCGATTTTAAACGCGCGGAATCGATTATCTGTTTCGCTCTTTCTCTGGCTTTATCCAACTCAACGGACTTTTGCTTTTCTATTTGTGAAAGCTTGCTTTCAAGCTCGCGTTTACCGCGTGAAAGCCCCTGCTTTAAGTTATCCGCCTCTTTCTGTGCTGTTTCCAGTTCTTTGCGCGTGTTTTCCAGCTTTTCAAGCACATTTTCCAGTTTTTTGTCCTCGTCAGACACAAGTGCCTCTGCATTTTTAAGCACATATTCGTTCATTCCGAGCTTTCTGGAAATAGCAAACGCATTTGAGCGCCCCGGCGCGCCGATTATCAGCCGATATGTCGGGCGTAGCGACTGAAGGTCAAATTCGCATGAAGCGTTTTCCACCCTTTCGGTTTCAAGCGCGTACGCCTTCAGCTCGGCATAATGCGTCGTCGCGGCGGTTTTAGCGCCGTTTAATTTGAAATATTCGAGAATTGATATCGCCAGCGCCGCTCCCTCGACAGGATCGGTGCCGGAACCCAGTTCATCCACCAACACAAGCGAGCTATCATCCGCGCTGTTCATAATAGATACGATATTAGTGATATGCGATGAAAAAGTGGATAGATTATTTTCGATACTCTGCTCGTCGCCTATATCGACAAGCACTTTGTCAAACACCGAAACCGTGCTTCCCGCAGCGGCAGGAAGCATAAGGCCGCACATTGCCATGAGCGTAAAAAGTCCGATAATTTTCAGCGTAACCGTTTTTCCGCCTGTGTTCGGGCCTGTAACTACCAGCGTATCGAAATCCTTTCCGAGAGAAACATCGACCGGTACCACTCGCTTTTCGTCAATAAGCGGATGGCGCGCTTTTATAAGATTTATTTCGCCGTTTTGAACTATGACTGGCGCAAATGCGTTCATTTTAGCAGCGAGATTTGCTTTTGCAAAGCTGACATTAAGCATTACCGCAGTGTCAAAATCATTTGTAATATCGTCCGACGCAGCGGCACAATCTGCCGAAAGCTCAAGGATTATCCGCTCGATTTCCGCCTTTTCCTTAACCTCCAAAACGCGGATTTCGTTGTTGGCTTCAACAACAGCCGCAGGCTCGATAAACAGCGTCGAGCCGCTCGCAGAGGTATCGTGCACCATTCCGCTGACGTTCGCCTTGTATTCAGCTTTTACCGGAATCACAAACCGTCCCGAACGCATGGTGATAATCTGATCCTGCAAATATTTTTGCATAGACTGCGAATGCGCAAGCGAATCCAGCTTTTCACGCACCTTTATCTGCAAATTATTTTTTTTGCGGCGTATCGCCGCAAGCTCTGAGCTTGCGTTGTCGTCGACTTCATCCTCTGATATTATTGCCGAGGAAATTTTGTCTTCAAGATCTCGATTCAATATAAGATGTGAAAACATATCCGACAACGGAGTAGCTTCCTCACAGTTATCGTACCACGATTTCAGTCTGCGAGCCTGGCGAAGAATCCGCGATACATTTATCAGCTCGCGCAAGCTGAGCGCTCCGCCCGCCTGAGCTCTCTTTAAAACGCCGGACGGATTGTCCATCTTGATAAATTCCGGCGTACCGAAACGGGTGGACAGCGTAAACGCAGCGTCGGTCTTGGACATTTCAAAGCAGACCTCACTGTAATCTCCGGACGGCTCGATGTTTTTAGCGTAAATAGCCGCGTCCTCGCAGCAGGTGAGTTCCGCAAGCATTGAAAGCACCTTGTTGAGCTCCAAAGTATCGTAATGTTTATGTAATCTGTTCATGCTAATAATCATCCTTTTAAAAATTAGGCATAATCTAAAAGATAATCCGCTATAACGGGTCTTTGCAGTAAAACAAGATGTAAAGCTATTATGCTTTACATCTTGTTTTTTATATTTTTATAAAAATCCAGCGATTTAAAATTGTGACCGCAGTGATAAACAAGATAAAATTCGGTT
>CAZHWR010000056.1:0-9783 GCA_964536085.1 uncultured Oscillospiraceae bacterium | reverse complement strand
TCCGAGTGGCGCCTCCAAAATAAGCACTTGCAAATTGCAAGTGCTTTTTTATTCTATAGATTTGTGCAGTGTAAGGCGCAGTTTGTCATAAAATCGCTAAAGTTGTTATAATATATAGAAATTATACAATTTGTATTTACTGGAGACAGGATATAGGTAATTTAAAATACTTTTCTTACCTTGTTTTCCTGCGTATGATTACCTTGCCTTTGACAGCGCAAAACATCGCAAGATAGCATAAAAACGGCGCGGATTATTCCGCGCCGTTTTTATGCTTTTATCAATACGTTACTTCTTCAGTGTAGCTACGCCTTTTTTGCTTGTCTTGTAGGTCTTCTTGCCGACCTTTATTGACTTCTTATTCTTCTGTACTACGCCCTTTTTGTTGACAACATAGGCTTTCTTGCCAATCTTGATGAGCTTGTTCTTTGTACCTTTCTGCACAACTCCAAGCTTGTTGACTATATATGACTTAGTTCCGACCTTGACAAGCTTATTTCCGCTTGCTTTTCTCTGAACCACTCCGTTTTTGTTTACAACGTAGGATTTTGTTCCCACCTTGATAAGCTTGTTCTTTGTGCCTTTCTGCACTACTCCGCTAGCGTTTACGATATAGTATTTGCCTCCTATTTTAACGACCTGCTTTTTGCCTGTCTTAACATAGCCGCCTACTACAGCGTATGTTTTACCCGAAACAGTAACAATCTGCGTGCCGGTCACCTGCTTACCGTTTACATACAGTACCGTCTTGCCGTTTACTGTAGCCGTGCCGTTTGTAACCGTGGGAGTGGCAGTAGTCTGCTGTGCCGCAGCGGTGACCGTACCGTCAACAACAGTGGCGACAGCGTTATTAGAGGACGTCCATGTTACTGATTTGTCTGCGGTATTGTCAGGAACGATTGAGGCGGTTAGAGAAGCCGTACTTCCTACTTTTACAGTAATAGAAGAATCGCTGAGCGTAATGCCCGCGGCTTCGATAACAGGAGCCTCTACAAATCCGAAATAGTCGAAATTGCCGATACAGGTATTTTCGCCGCTGTCCGGCTCGCCGAGCATGTAAATGTAAACGTCGTGAACTCCTGTTATTGGTTCTTCGATGTCTGCGTAAACCGTTTCATAGTTATTCCAATTATCCGAGTTGGTGGCCGGTGTGTAAAGCACGCATACCGCCTCGGAGTTGACATCATCCAAACGAACTTCTAAGCGTGCGCTTGAGCTGCATCTGGAAGCTTTTGCAGAATAGTTGGCAAAAAATTGATTGTATCCGACGCCAAAATCAAGATTTTCATATTTGAGCCAGTTCATATGACCTGTTCCGGCTACCTGTTGACCTGTTCCGCCGTTTTCGACCTTAAGGTTGTCTCTTGTAGCAGAGGAAGGAAATCTGTGTCCGCTATATCTTCGGCTGTGGCGTCGTACCATTCCGAGTAGCTTTCCGCTTCGAATTTATCGGGCGAAACGCTGTCGGCAAGTACGGTTATTGATGAAATAGATACTGCGCATGCGGCAGCCAAGATCCCTGCTAAAATTCTTTTCTTCATTTCAACATACTCTCCTTTTTAAGATTGTCGATTGATTACATAATGATTATACCATTATATGAGTTTTTTTCAATATAAATTTTGGATTTTATTGATTTTTTACAAAAAAGCCGACATTAATTTTACCAAGAGACACAAAATTGCAGTTAATTAAAGACGGCGGCATAATTATGCCGCCGTCTTTAAATTCGATTGTACAAATACAAAGCTTTATTTTATTATGAGCGATTCTCCGTCCATTTCAGCGGGTTTGCCGATACCGAGTATGTCCAGCATGGTAGGAGCGATATCCGCCAGCTTGCCGCCGTCGCGCAGAGTGCAGTCTTTGCCGACTACAGCGAGCGGAACCAGATTAGTCGTGTGCGCCGTGAACGGATTGCCGTTTTCATCGTACATTTTTTCGGAGTTTCCGTGGTCGGCTGTAATAATAGCAATGCCGCCCTTTTGCTCAATTGCGTCGACCATTCTGCCGACGCACTCGTCAACCGCTTCGACGGCTTTTACCGCCGCGGGAAAAATTCCCGTGTGACCGACCATGTCGCAGTTTGCGTAGTTTAAGATGATAACGTCGTATTTTTCCTTTTCGATAGCGTCGCAAACCGCGTCGCATACCTCGTACGCGCTCATCTCAGGCTTTAGGTCAAACGTGGGAACATCGGGAGACTGGATGAGGATTCTGTCCTCTCCGTCAAACGTCTTTTCCTCACCGCCGTTGAAGAAGAATGTGACGTGCGCATATTTTTGGGTCTCTGCAATACGAAGCTGGGTGAGATTTGCCTTGCTGACGATCTCGCCGAAGGTATTAGTTAATTCTTCGGGACCGAACGCAACCGAAACATTGGGCATTGTCGCGTCGTACTGGGTCATGCAGACAAATTCGAGAGGAAAAAATCCGTTTTTGCGCTCGAAGCCGTCAAATTTTTCATCGACAAAAGCTCTTGTTATCTGGCGTGCGCGGTCGGGACGGAAGTTAAAGAACACAACCGAGTCATTTTCCTTTATCGTTCCGTTTTTGTCGATAACGGTGGGAATCATAAATTCATCGGTAACGCCCGCTTCATACGAAGCGCGGACAGCCTCAACGGGGGAGTTACACTGATTGCCCTCGCCGAGCACCATGGCGTTGTACGCTTTTTCGACCCTGTCCCAGGCGAAGTCGCGGTCCATCGAGTAGTATCTGCCCATGACGGTGGCTATAACGCCCGTTCCCATTTGGGTGAGTTTATCAACGCACTGTGCAACATATTCAGCGCCGGAGGTTGGGGGAACGTCGCGTCCGTCGAGGAAAGCGTGAATATAAACCTTGTCGATACCATGGCGCTTTGCCATTTCAACAATGCCGTAAAGATGCTCGATATGGCTGTGAACTCCGCCGTCGGAAACAAGTCCCATGATATGCAGAGCGGAACTGTTCTTTTTGCAGTTTTCCATCGCGCCTATCAGAGCTTTTATGTCGAAAAATTTTCCGTCCTCAATCGATTTGGAAATTTTAACGAGCATTTGATAAACAACACGACCTGCTCCGATATTTGTGTGACCGACCTCGGAGTTGCCCATCTGACCGTCGGGCAGTCCGACCGAAAGACCGCTCGCCGAGATAAGAGTGTTGGGCTTTTCAGCGAGGATTTTATCCATAACCGGGGTTTTTGCGGCTTTTATCGCGTTTCCGTAATCGGAGGGATTATAGCCGTAACCGTCCATGATAATTAATGCCAGGGGTTTGTTCATAAATATGGATCCTTTCTGTGATTGCAGTGATTACTTGCTTGCCGCATTGATAATAACGGCAAAATCGGGGGCTTTTAAAGAAGCTCCGCCGATAAGTCCGCCGTCTACGTCGGGCTTGGAGACGAGCTCTTCGGCATTTTTGGCGTTCATCGAGCCGCCGTACTGTATTGTGATACCGTCTGCTGCCGCTTTGCCGTACAGCTTTTCGACAGTCGCACGGATAACGGCGCAAACCTCGTTTGCCTGGTCGGCGGTCGCGGTTTTGCCGGTGCCGATAGCCCATACGGGCTCATAAGCTATGATTACGTTTTTGAGCTGCTCTGCTGTAACGTCCTTGAGCGCGATTTTAGTCTGCATCGCAACGAGCTCGTCTGTGATGCCGTTTTCCCTGTCCTCAAGCATTTCGCCGACGCACAGAATGACGTTAAGTCCCGCTTCGAGCGCCGCTTTGGTACGAAGATTGACGGTTTTGTCGGTTTCGCCGAAATACTGACGTCTTTCCGAGTGACCGATAACGACGTATTCAACGCCCATTTCCGCGAGCATGTCAGCGGAAATCTCACCGGTGAATGCACCTGATTTTTCAAAGTGGCAGTTTTGAGCACCAACCTTGATATTGCTTCCCTTGGCGGATTCCAAAACAGTTTCAAGATTGGTAAAAGGAACGCATACGACAACGCCGCAGTCGGCGTTTGCAGCCAGCGGCTTGAGTTCTTCAATAAGGGCTTTTGCTTCGGGACGGGTCTTGTTCATCTTCCAGTTTCCCGCGATAACTGCTTTGCGGAGTGATTTGTTCATAATAATTTGTCCTTTCTTTGTGCTTGCGGAGTGTTTGCTTTAAACATACCCGCCGATTTGACTCGGCGGGCTGAGATGTTTTGATTATGTTATTTGTTGTCTACACATTCGATTCCGGGAAGAGCCTTGCCCTCTAAAAATTCAAGAGAAGCTCCGCCGCCTGTGGAAATGTGGCTCATCTTGTCGCCGAAGCCGAGAGTGTTTACAGCCGCCGCTGAATCGCCGCCTCCGATAATAGTCGTAGCGTCTGTTTCGGCGAGCGCTTTGGCAACGGAAATTGTTCCTTTGGCGAAAAGCTTGTTTTCAAAAACGCCCATAGGACCGTTCCAAACTACCGTTTTTGCGGATTTAACAGCGTCCGCAAACAGCTTTTGGGTTGCAGGCCCGATGTCAAGGCCCATTTTGTCGTCGGGGATAGCGTCTGCGCTTACGACGCTGTAAGGGATTTCAGCGTCGATGGGATTCGGAAATCCGTCGGTTACGACTACATCAACGGGGAGAAGGATATTAACGCCCTTTTCCTCCGCTTTTTTGAGCATGTCTGCACAATAGTCAATTTTTGTTTCATCAACAAGCGATGTGCCGGCTTTTTTGCCCTGAGAAGCAAGGAAGGTATACGCCATACCGCCGCCGATGATGAGCGTGTCCGCCTTGTTCAGCAGATTTTCGATAACATTCAGCTTGTCGGCAACCTTTGCGCCGCCGAGTATCGTAACAAACGGACGAACGGGGTTTTCAACCGCCTCGCCCAGGAATTTAAGCTCTTTGCCCATCAGGTAGCCGACGCAGGCTTCGTCGACAAACGAGGCAACGCCTACGGTGGAGCAATGCGCTCTGTGAGCGGCGCCGAAAGCGTCGTTAACGAAAGCGTCGGCAAGGCTTGCAAGCTCTTTGGAGAAGTTTTCTTCGTTTTTGGTTTCTTCCTTGCGATATCTTGTGTTCTGAAGCAGAACAACGTCGCCGTCTTTCATATTTGCAACGGCGGCTTTTGCGTTTTCACCGACAACATTGTCGTCCGCAGCGAAAACAACCTCTTTGCCGAGCTTTTTGCTGAGCCTTGCGGCAACGGGAGCCAAAGAAAGCTCGGGCTTGGGCTCGCCCTTTGGCTTTCCGAGATGTGAGCAAAGAATAACCTTTGCACCGTCTTTGATAAGCTTTTCGATAGTGGGAAGCGACGCAACGATACGGTTTTCGTCGGTTATAACGCCGTCTTTCAGCGGTACGTTAAAATCGCAGCGCACCAATACTTTTTTACCGCTGAAATTGATGTCGTCAACGGTTTTTTTGTTTAGAGAAGTCATGTTATGCCATTCCTTTCGATATAAAATATTTAATCCTACAGGAGATTTGTTGAACATTTTGGCTTTCCATTATTTTCAAATGTCCGCGCTAGTTATAATAGCAGAAACAGCAGGATTTTTCAATAGACTTAACCCAAATAATGAAAAAAACGGTTTTGCCGAACAAAATTCTTTTTATTCTTAGTCTAAGAAAAATTCATACTGTGCAAAACTGCTTTGCACCTGAAAGCGGAAAAAGAGCCGTTTTCAGACGTTTTATCCCTGTTTGGGTTAAAGTGTCTGGACTTAAGGAAAATACAGGCGGTTTATTTGCGGTTTCCCTTGAAAATAACGCCTACGATTTCCGTTCCTGCGTTGAGCGAAATGGACGCGCCCGCGCCGTATATATATTCGGGGGGATATCCAAGCCGTTTTGTAAGCTCTTTGGCAAGCTGTTCACCATATTCCGCAACCTTTCCGTGAACGATACAATACGGCGTTTTGGGAATCATGCGTGCGGCGGCGATATCGGTGATAGTCGGGATTATACTTTTGTCGCCGCGGACCTTTTGAGAAATAGTTACGTCACCGTCGATAAAAGATATTATAGGGCGCAATCCCACAAGTTCGCCCATAAATGCCGCGGCCACGCTCACTCTTCCTGATTTTTTTACGAATTTGAGCGAATAGGGCGCGAAGAAAACCTCCGAGCAGGCAAACCAGTCGTTGAGGTAAGCTAAAACTTCGTCTATATCCGCGCCTCGCTGGATTTTTTTAGCCGCTTCAATAACGGGAAAGCCGTAGCCCATGGTGTAGGTCAGCGAATCGATAACATGGACTGAAAACTTACCGTCTGCGCCGGGATTTTTCTCAAAGAACATATTCCTTCCCATCAAAGCGGAATTGTAGATATTGGAGCCCTTGGAATTTATGCAGACTATGATAAGATCCGTATAGCCTTTTTCGTAATATTCGTTTATATATTCGAGATACTGCGGCGCGGTTATCTGCGACGTGACCGGCAGACGCTCGGATTCATCAAGGATTTTATAAAATTCTTCTGTTGTGAAATCCACGCGTTCAAGATAGCTTTTGTCGTCGATAGTTATCGGAACGGGAAGAACTCTGATGTCAAGCTCTTCTTCCTCTTTTTTCGGAATATCGCAGGGGGAGTCGACCATTATTTTGATTTTTGCCATATTTATACTCTTTCCTTTCTTTTGGGTTTTACTCACTTGGGGTTTCGAATTTTGTCAGGTTTCCGTTGGATTTAAGCTGCGGGTATTTCCATTGGCGCAAAACCTCATATGCCGCGAGCGCGACCGTGTTTGAAAGATTCAGGCTGCGCGCTTTGTCTATCATCGGCACGCGGACGCAGCTTGCGTAGTTGTCATAAAGCAGCTTTTCGTCAAGTCCTGCGTCTTCTCTGCCGAAGACGATATAGCAGTTGTTCGGATAACGGATGTCTGAATAGATATTTTTGCCCTTTGTTGTGAAATAATAAAAATTGCCGTCGGGATTTTTATCATAAAATTCACCGAGGTTATCATAATAGGTGATATCGAGCAGGTGCCAATAATCAAGGCCTGCGCGTTTGAGCTTTTTGTCGTCGATCGTGAAGCCCATCGGCTTTACGATGTGGAGCCGTGCTCCCGTAGCGGCGCAGGTTCTTGCGATATTGCCTGTGTTCTGCGGGATTTGCGGCTCGACGAGAACGATGTTCAGACTGTGTTCCATTAAAGCGCATCCAATCAAATAAATTCCATTTAATTATAAAATATAATGAGCGTCTTGTCAAACAAATCACAATCCGAAACGACGGCTGAAAGCGGCGTTGCAAAATCGCACAGGATTTGGTAATATAAACTAAACGATATGCGAAGGAGTGCGGCAGAATGAATAAAAACAGCGGCGGAAAAATCAAAATCGCCTGCGTGGGCGACAGCATAACAAGAGGTACAAACGGGAAAAGCTATCCCGAGTATTTGCAGAAGCTTCTCGGCTCGGATTATGAGGTGATGAATTTCGGGCAGGGCGGAACGACCGCGCAAACGGGCGGATACATGCGGCTCCCTGAAGTGGACGGATATAACTTTGCGTATGTCAATCAGCCCGAATACCGCGCTAGCCTCGCGTCCGAGCCCGACATTGTTATAATAATGTTCGGAACTAACGACACCAAGATGCAAAACTGGTTTTATGATTACGACTATAAAAACCCGCATGTAAAATGCTCCCGCAGCAAGGCGGAGGTGTTTTACAGCGACTATAAAGCGCTTGTACAAAAATACATAGAGCTGAAAACGCACCCAAAGGTGATATTTGCAACTTCGTGCGTAGTATTCGACGATTGGGTCGGCGAAGACCGCATACTGGCGGGCGACCATATATTAGGGGAAACCGCTGAAGCTATGGCGGTGCCTATCGAACGTAAAATCGCCTCGGAGCTGGATGTTTATCTTGTGGATATTTATGACGTCACAAAAAAGAACAAGGAAAACGGGATTGAGCAGTCGCTCGACGGGCTTCATCCCGATCTTGCATATGACAAGCTTGCGGCGGAGTTTGCAAAAGCGGTGAAGGCGCTGACAGACTAAAAATAAAAAATACGACAAAAAGCTTTTTTCGATAAAATCGAAAAAAGCTTTTTTCATACTTTGTTTATTTAAATAATGTTATTCCGCCGATAACGGGCAATTGCTTTGCCTTGCCGTTGATGACGTTTATAATACCTATTATTATAAGCGCCAGGAATGCAAGATTTAAAATATTGAGAATCGCTGAAACAAGCATGCCTAAAATTCCGAGAAGGGCAACTGAGATTCCGGAAACAACAGCGTTTAAGATACCATAGGCGATTTCTGCAATCAAAAGCACCAGCCCCTGGTTTGCATGGAAACGGGCAAAAGGGGATTCCGATGCGCCGAATATCGGAATCAGCACAAGTATTCCGAGATATGCAAAAACGGATAAAACCTTGTTGTCTTTTATGTCTTGTTCGTTAAAGCTGTTTGTGGAGTCTTCGGTGTTATTAAAGTCCGATACCTTTTCAGTGAAATTGTTAAAAGCGCTGCTTGCCTTTTCGTTTATGTCCGGCTCGGTTTTGCTGCCGCAAGCAGAGCAGTATAAATCAGATTCATTTACGGGTTTTCCGCATTTTCTGCAATAGGGCATGGTAAAATCCTCCGAAATTTAATTAAGTTTTTCATTGACGCGATAAGACAGCGTCATCAGACTGTCGCCCAGGTGAACGTTTTCTACTACAATTCCGTGATAGTCAATAGCCAAATCATAGTGGCTGAAGTTCCAAAATCCTTTGATACCGAGGTCGACGAGCGGGTCAGCAAGATCTTTGGCGGCCTCTTTTTGAATACAAAGGATTGCGACCGTTGGTGAATTGACCTTGCAGAAATCCTTTAATTCCCCGATATTTTTAACGGTGAGGTCTCTTATGGTCTGCCCGATAATAGCGTCGCTTTTATCAAAAACTCCAACCACTTCAAAGCCCAGTGAGTTGAAGTCCATCTGATTCAGTATTGCGCTTCCCAAATTTCCCGCGCCGATAAGAATAGTTTTCTGCTTTTTGTCAAGTCCTAAAATTCTGGCTATTTCATTGTAGAGCATTTCAACGTTGTATCCGTATCCCTGCTGACCGAAGCCGCCGAAGCAGTTAAGGTCCTGGCGTATCTGCGAAGCGGTGAGGTTCATCTTTTCGCTTAATTCCTTGGAGGATATCCTTGACTGACCGCTTTTTAAAAGCTCGCCCAGGAATCTGTAATACCTGGGAAGCCGCCTGATAACAGAAAGGGAAACATTTACCGCTTTAGGCATTTTATAACCAACCTTCCCTGTTGGAGGCAAGACGCAAGATATCGGAAAATAATCAGGATTATTTTCTGTTACCTTGCGAAGCATCTTGCTTCCGATAGTTTTTTAAAAGAGTTATTTTTCGGCCCTTTGCACCGCTTAATTCTGTGATGCGCGTTTTGGCTGATGTACCGGAAAACGCCGTTTATCCGGCGAGTGCTTCATCCAGTCTGATTTTAACTTCCCTTAAGAAAGTTTCGGTGTCCACCGTGCGCTTGTTTTCAAGCGTCGACAAAGCCGCAAGGTCTCCGGTCATAACGCCGTCCTCGATCGTTTTGATAGTGGCAGCTTCAAGCTTGTCGGCAAATGCCGCAAGCTCACTTAAATTATCGAGCTCGCCGCGTTTGCGCAGAGCGCCCGTCCAGGCGAAAAGCGTTGCGACAGAATTGGTGGAGGTTTTTTCGCCTTTGAGATATTTGTAGTAATGGCGCTGAACGGTTCCGTGAGCCGCTTCGTATTCGTAAATGCCGTCGGGCGAAACCAGAACCGAGGTCATCATTGCGAGACTTCCGAAAGCGGTCGCGACCATGTCGGACATAACGTCGCCGTCATAGTTTTTGCACGCCCAG
>CAZHWR010000055.1:0-10569 GCA_964536085.1 uncultured Oscillospiraceae bacterium | reverse complement strand
CGATAAAATCAGCCGATATTGCATAATCCATAACATCTTTCAGGGACTCACTGAGCGTCTCTAAAATATCAGTCAAATCATCAGCGCCGGCATTGGGAACAGCTACATATGCCGTATCCGCGGCGTTTTTGGCAGCTTCCTTCTGAACTTCCTTTTCCTCGCTGTTCAAGTATTCAAGCGCATCAATAGCAGCTAAGGTCTCGTCAAGCTTACGATTTATTTCATCAGTCGTTATCGCTTTGTCCTTATTAAGTTCCAGTGCTGCAATTCCGTTATCCTTAGCTGAGATAACTTCTTCCTGAGAGGTTGCATTGTTAATTGCATTTCTGGCAGTATCGGCATATTCATCCGCAGCCTGACTGTATGCAGCCTTTTCATCATCAGAAAGGTCTGCCATCTGCGCTATTGCGGTTTTGGTATCGAAAAGTTCCTTATTTACGGCGTCGGTCGCCTCTGCTTTGTCATTAATAATGTTCAAATCTTCAATTCCGTCTGCCTTGGCAGTGTTGACAGCGTCCGTTGAGGTCGCCGCATTAATCGCCGCTTTCGCTTCCGCGGCCGCGCTGTCAAGCTCATTTTTCAAAGCGGTCTTCTCATCGTCGCTCAGATTTTCAAGCGCATCGACAGCAGCTTTCTTTGCAGCCGATTCCTTGTTAATCTCGTCAATAGCCTTGGCCTTGCTGTCAAGAAGCTCTATTTTCTCAATACCGTTTGCCTTGGCAGCATCAACAGCGTCCGTTGAGGTCGCCGCATTGATCGCCGCTTTCGCTTCCGCGGCCGCAGTGTTTAACTCGGAAATTAAATCTGCTTTTTCAGAATCGGAAAGATTCTCAAGCCCGTTTACAGTTGCTGTTTCGTCCGCCAGCTTTTTATTTACTGCGTCGGTCGCCTCTGCTTTGTCATTAATAATGTTCAAATCTTCAATACCGTTTGCCTTGGCAGTATCGACAGCGTCCGTTGAGGTCGCCGCATTGATCGCCGCTTTCGCTTCCGCAGCCGCGCCGTCAAGCTCGTTTTTCAAAGCGGTCTTCTCATCGTCGCTCAGATTTTCAAGCGCATCGACAGCAGCTTTCTTTGCAGTGACCGCTTCGTCAACGGCTTCAGCGGCTTCATTTTTCGCATTCTGCAAGTCGGCGTTATCCTCAACTTTTTTCAACGCAACAATGCCGGCAGATTTTGCACTTTCAATGCTATCTGCATCCGCGGCGCTTTCAATAGCTGATTTTGCCGAACTGGAAGCCTTTTCAGCTTCCGTTATTAAGGCGGTCTTCTCATCGTCGGTAAGACCGGTCATCTGATTAATAGCATCCTTTGTATCGGACAATGCCTTGTCGATTTCCGCAGCGGCGCTGCTTTTAATAGCCGATATAGTTTTAACGGTATATGAACCGTCGCTGTTTGCAACACATCCATATCCCGAAGCTATGTATGCCGCAGCGGGCTCCGGCTTAAAGGTGCCGCCCGTTATGCTGGCCGTACCTTTGAGCGTAAGGGTTCCGTCAATGCGTCCGCTGTTAATAGAAACCGTGCTACCGCTTGCGGAGGTCACATTTCCGGTGATTTTCCCGGTTTTGGCAGAGCTGCTGTCTGTTATCGTCAGATTGCCGGCGGCAGAAACGGTCAAATTACCGGTAACTGCATTACCGTTTAAATCTAAAGTGAACGGTTTGGATGCCGTCATACCTCCGCTTACATCATCCAGCAGAACGATTTTTCCGCCTTCGCTGACCCAATAGCTTGCCAGTTCAAGTGACTGGAACGGAGTGCCCTCTGAGCCGTTTCCGCTGGTGTCGCTTCCTGAGGCGCTGACATAAACGGTATCGATCGTTGCCGTTCTGGCAGAAGCATAAGCAAGGATGTTTCCGGCGCCTGAGTTGCCGGTTGGCGTAAGCCCATGAAAGGCGACATATACTTCATATACATCGCCTGGCACCTGATACGCCGCATATATTTCAGACCAGCTGTCGCCGGCGGTAATAATGCCGTTTGAAACAGTGGCGTCACCGCTGAGCTTGGTCACATCAGTGAGCTTGCAGCTTGCAAAAATCTCTCTCGTAAGCTTATCTTCTGCATAAACAGTCGTACTTCCGAAAGAAGCCGCGGGGACCACTGAAAGCAACATAGACTGTGTACCTATTGTTGTAAGCTTATTTCTTGTAATGTACTGATAAGAAATATGGACCGTAGTACCCGGCAACACCTTTACCTTCTGATAAATGGTTTCAGGATAACTCCCCGTTGTACCGTTAAGCTCCAGCACATTATTGCTTGTTGTTTGATAATACGCAGGTTGGGTCGCGGGGGTTTTACAATAGGTGCTATAAGACCCTACTTCAACCTCGGTAAAATGCTCGTTTGAAGCATTAACGCCGTCCCAACTTGCATTACTGGAAAAAATACCGTCTGTCAGCATTTCGTGATATTTGGTATTCTCCGCTATATCTGAAGGGCGGGTGCTTGCCGCAGATGCCGTTATTCCCATCACAGAACACAGCGACAATATTATACATATCACCAGCATAATAGACAAGCGTCTGATTTTTGTCTGTCTGACTTTTACAAAGCAATTTTTGTACTTTTCTTGCATAAAAAAGTCTCCTTTCTTGCTTTCTTGATAACCCCAAGAATATTTTTGTGTTTGATTTTCTTTCTCCGAATTTAAGCCATTATGGTCTTCAAGTGTCCATTACCTATATATCTAATAGTTTTATTGTTTAGTATAACACATATCGACAATATATACAATACTTTTTACGATATTTTTTGTTAATCTATAGAATATTCTTACGTCACTTGTCTGATAGAAGCAGGCGGTCTTTGTCCGAAGGTAGCTGTCTGCTGTTCGATAACGGCGAAAAACATCCCTGCGTCCGTATTATCGAAAGATAAGAACGCATCGACCGCGGCAAAAAAATAAGCAAAAGGAGCTTACGAAAGCGCGGAAAAAACGGCGCAGCCCCATCTTAAAGAGCTACGCCGTTTCCCTTCATTAAACACCGCCTTATGCCTGCCGCAAAAATACGCATCGATTATTTTATTATCGCTTATTCTTCCTGGCTGTTATCGTCTGAAGAAGCTTCCGGCACGGAACCGTCGTCCTCTGAGCTCTGCGTATCCGTTTCGGAGCTTGAACTGCTTGATTTTTTCAGGCTGGATTCGGTGTCATAAGTCAAATCGGTGTTGACAATATATTTCGACAGGTCGTTTATTTTGTTTACAACCAAATCGGAACTGAAATTCAACTGCCACGGCCTCGCTTCGCCGTTTGGGAGCGTTCCGAATTCATCGTCGGACATTTCAAACTTCGCCTTTGCTATCGTCAGATAGCTTTCGCCGTCAGACGCCACCGATTCCACCGAAATCGTTCCGGAAATATTATGCACCGGCTTTCCCGTGTTGTTACGGAAAAATCCCAGTACCGTAAAGCTGCCGTCATCGCCGTAAGATGCGCTGTAGCCGTAAAAGCTGAGTCCTTCCGGCGCTTTCGGAGCGGATTCAAGCTGTGTCTGCAAAAAATCCTTGTGTTCCTGTGAAATTTCAGCTTCATTTTCCTGCGGACCGAACGAATATGTGGTTATTTGCTTTTTGCAGCCCGTAAACGAGACCGCTAAAACTACAGCCGCCAAGAGCAAACTCAATTTTTTCATATCTTATTAATTCCTTTCAATATACATAAAATTGCCGAAAAGCGCGTGTTTTTATTATTATACATTACAAACATGAACAAATCAACAGAGCGCGTCAAGTAAAGCGGCTATTCAACGATAAATTTTAAACTGCTGCCGTTTTTGGCGGGAGTGACCACGAGCTTTGCGCCGATTTTTTCCTTTAAAAGCTCAACATGAGAGATTATCCCGACGAGCCTTCCGTCTGTCTGCAAATCCATAAGACAGGAAACCGCGCTGTCGAGCGACTGTTCATCCAGCGAGCCGAAGCCTTCGTCGATAAAAACGGTATCGACCTCTACTCCGCCGACATGACGGCTGATAACGTCCGCCATACCGAGAGCCAGACTCAGGGCGGCCTTAAAGCTTTCGCCGCCTGAAAGAGTGGTAACGTCCCGAAGCATTCCGGAGTAAGCGTCGAACACCGAAAGTTCAAGTCCGGAGCCTCTGCCGTTTTTTTCTTTTTCCTGCTTTCTGAAAAGAGTGTATCTTTGATCTGTAAGACCTGAAAGCCTCTGATTAGCGGCTTCGATAACTTCTTCAAAATACGCGGTCAGTACAAATCTTTCAAACGAAATTCTCTGCTCGTTGTCCCCTTTTGCAAGCGAAGCAAGATACATAAGCCGCTGTGTATCCTCCTGCGCACTGCCCGCTTTTTGAAGATTCTGTGAAATTTCTCTGTGAGCCGATATATTTTGTTTCAACCGTGACGACAAGTCTATATACTCGGCGTTTAAGGTATTATAACGCACTTCAAGGGCGGTTTGTTCTCTTTTTAACCTGTCGATATCGAACCGCTGCTTGCCGTCCAACTCGCTTTTTAAGCTGTCAAGCAATACCTTGCAGATTTTGACCCTTTGGGTATAACCGGCAATTTCGCTTTCAAGCGGCTGTATCATATCAGTTTTTCCCGAAAGCTCGCTCACAACCGATTTATCGATACCATTTTCCGCTTCAAACTGTTTAAGCCGCAAATTTTCGTCGGAAAGCTCCTGCGTCTTTGCACCGCAAAAATCCTCAAGCCGCTTTATTGCCTCACTCAGCCGCTTTTTTTCCGCAAGCACCGAAGAAAATTCTTCCCTTATTCTCTTCGCGTCTTTTTTTATTATATCCAGCTTTTTTGAAGCTTCGTCGCGAAAGCTCCTTAATTCCCGGGCGCTTTGACCGCCGGATTCTTTTTTTACGCTTTCACTGAGCCTTTGACGCTGACCGATAAACCCTGCTTCCGCCGTCAAACAGCTTTCCCGCTCGCGCAAAACATATTCCGTTTCTAACATTTCTCCGCAGAAAAACTCACTTTTAGCAAGCAATTCTTTTTTTTCGGAAACAGCGCGTTCTAAATCGCTTGCCCGTGCGCGCAGGCCGTCAGCCGTGATACGCGCTGACTCGGAATCAGAAAAAACGCCCTCTTCGTCAAGCTTTTCTTCAGCGGAAGCATTATACTGCGCTATGACTGCGGCGCAGTCCCGGCGTGCGCTTTGCATTGCGGCGCTGCAAATATCTCTCTGACGTTCAAGCTCAGAAAGCCGCTGTTTTGTTACGTTTTCTCCGCCGTCGTCCTCACATGGTCTCGGATGGCTCCGCGATCCGCATACGGGGCACGGCTCGCCGTCTTTGAGTTCCTTTGCCAAAACCGACGCCGCCGATCTGTAAAACCGCTCATACCCGCGCAGGCACGCCGTCTGCGCGGAATAAAACTCCGCATACTTACCGTTAAAATCACCGAGCTTTTTATCCAGCATATCGAGCAATTCCAATTGTTTTTTTAAGTTATCCGCTTCCTTCATCTGCTCGCAAACCGCTTTACATTCGTCCAGCAGTACGATTTTTTCCTGCGTTTTAAAAATTTCAGAATTGAGTTTTAAAATTTCCCGGCGGGTTTTATCAATTCTGTTCAAACTGTCAAGCTGTGTATCAAATGAGGCAATTTGCCTCAAAAGCTCCTCAGATCGGCTCTCATACTCAGGCAGCTTTTCGTTTTCCGACCGCGCTTTTTTCACAGCCAGACAAATTTTTTTATATTCGCCCTCATTCTCTTTAATCTCGCGCCTAAGACTGTCTATTTCTTTTTTTAGCTTTTCGATTGTAAGCTCCGACTGCCTATATGTAGCGCACAGCTTCAGCTTGTCAAGCATTTTCTGTTTTTGCGAAAAATTATCCTTTTCAGAACAAAGCGTTCTGAAAAGTGCGGTTTGTTCATCAAACCTTTCAAACTTTTGATTTATCTGCGATGCATATTTTAAATCGATTTTATTCAGCGCCGAAAAGCAATCGTCTGCAAGCGCCTTGATCTTTAAAACTGATTTTTCATCCTCTTTCAGTTTTTGACCCAATAGTCCGCATATCGCCTGAACGTCGGGATATTCCTGAGCGCACATCCGCTTTAGCTCTTCGTCTGCATCAGACAGCGCAAGACTTTTTAATACAGCCTTGTTATCCGCGGATATCTGCTGAGTTTTCTGCTCCGCAAGCCTTGCTTTTTCTTTTAGGCTCTCGGTAAAATCCGCGAACAAATCGGTCGAAAATATCCTCCGCAGGATTTCCTGCTTTGCGTCGCTTTTATCCTCCAAAAGCCTTCTGAATTCCCCCTGCGGGAGCATGACCACTTTTTTAAACTGTTCCTTGGAAAGCCCGATAATCTGTTCAAGCTGTCTGTTCGCTGAAACGCCGGTGAGAGTTTCCCCGTTTTCCATAAACAGTCTGACCGACGAATTTTCCATACGTACATCGCCGTTTCGTCCGAGCTTTTGCTGTTTCGGATATCTTGTAACAGTGTAGTTTTTGCCCTTTACCGAAAAGCTGAAGGTAACATAAGATTTTTCGTTAATATCGGCAAACTGGCTTTTCAAGCTGTCGTTCTGCCTGGATTCACCGCTTGTATCACCGTACAGTGCAAAACAGACCGCGTCGAATACGGTAGTTTTTCCCGCTCCTGTAGGACCTGTTATCAGAAAAATATTTCTGCCCATCAAATCGGAAAAGTCCACAAGCTGCTTTTTGCAAAACGGTCCGAACGCATTCATTTCAAGAGTTAAAGGTTTCATACGTCCTGCTCCTTCGCAACGTTCTCAAAAACCTCCGCGGCAACCGCTTTTTGCGCTTTATCCAATTCGGTTCCCGTCATTGATTTATAAAACGCACCGAACAAATCCTCGGGCGTTTTTCTTTCGACCTCGCGCACGGTTATCATACTGCCGGAAAAATCAGCGCGGTGCATATATTTTATTCCCATAATATTTGAATATTTTGCCCTCAGTCTTAAAACCGCGTCAGGCACCGGCTGCACATCCGAAAGCTCGGCAAACACATAGTCGTCGGTATTTGAATCGTCCGCATTTAAAATATCCGCAAAACTGCCCTTTAAAACCCTTATATCCCTGAGCGGCTCAATCGTTTCAAGCGATATGTCCGTATTTCCCTTTTGTTTTAGTTCAACAACAGTGACCGATTTATTCTGCGCCGCCTCATCGACCGAGTATTTTAACAGCGAGCCTGAATATCTTATATTGTCTTTACCTATCCTTTTCGGCGCGTGAATATGTCCGAGCGCCGCATAATCAAACGGCTCGAATACAGAGGCGTTTACTATATCCGCCCCTCCCGCCGACTGCTCGCCCTGCTCATAAAGCGCTTCGGTTGATTTTTCCTCGGATATAAAGCTGAAATTGCCGTGCGCTGCAATAATATTCCGCTCGCCTTCATCAAGCCCGCGCTTTATCTCGTCAGTCAAAAAACGGTAAGCGTCGTTAAACGTGCGTATATCATCGTTTTCAAACAAAACCCGAACATTGATCGGATCAAAATACGGCAAAAGATAAAAATTTACGTTTCCGTATTCGTCGGTCAGCGTTATTTTTTTTATCGTTTTTTTATCCAATTTACCGCATATGTAAAGTCCGCCCGGCTCGCACAGCCTGCTTGCAAACGAAAGCCTTTCGGGCGAATCGTGATTTCCCGCGATGCAGATGATTTTAACCCCGCAGCCGACCGTCAGCTCGTAAAAGAAATCGTCCACCACACGCACCGCCTGCGCCGGCGGAACGCTTCTGTCATATAAATCTCCGGCGATAATAAGCACGTCCGCTTTTATTTTTATTATTAGCTCCTTTAGTTTTTCCAAAAAATATTTTTGGTCGTCGAGCATAGAAAACTCGTTGACCGTTTTACCAATATGCCAATCGGCAGTGTGAACAATTTTCATCGGTTTACCCACCTCGCACGTCTTTCCGTTTAATTATAATAAAAAATTCGGATAACTACAAGCCCGCTTGACAAATATCCGCCAAAGTAATATAATGTTTATGGTAGACCAAAAGGCGCGGCCATCGCCGTATTGCCGATTGTGATACAACTTTTTGATATGCAGCTGACTCCAAAGATTTTCTGCGGAATAAGAGCATAACTGCAAGGCTTTGCGTTTTGCCTGTCATATGCGAGGCACGGCAATTGCTTTTAATACCGTATGCTTTTACGCCCGCGGAATCCGCGCGGCGTATTTTTATTTTCCGAAAGGAGCGACTTAAAATGGACAATCGTTTAGCGGTCATATCTATAATACTCGAAAATCATGAGGCCTCGAAAAAACTCAACAATATTCTTCACGACAGCGCTCAGTACATCATAGGGCGAATGGGTATTCCCTATCAAAAACGCGGGCTCAACGTTATAACCGTCGTGATAGACGCTCCCCCCAGCGTTACAAGCTCAATATCGGGAAAACTCGGAATGATAGAGGGCGCGAGCGTTAAAACAATGTATTCAAAAGAGCAAAAGGAATAAAATAAAAGCCGTTTTTACCTGATTTTTACTAAAAGCAAATCTGAAAGGAAAGTGATATATATGTATAACAAGAATTCTCTAAAAGCTGAAGAATTTATTGACGATGAGGAAGTCCGCGCAACACTTGAATACGCGGAAAAAAACAAGGACAATTTAGAGCTTATCGATTCTATAATCGAAAAGGCAAAGCTCAGAAAGGGGCTTGATCACCGCGAAGCGTCAGTTTTGCTCGCCTGCGAAAATCAGGATAAAATAAACGAGATTTATTTGCTCGCCGAACAGATAAAAAAAGACTTTTACGGCAATCGAATCGTAATGTTTGCCCCGCTTTATCTTTCAAACTACTGCGTCAACGGCTGCGTTTACTGTCCTTATCACAAAAAGAACACTCATATTGCGCGCAAAAAACTGACGCAGGAGGAGATAGTCCGCGAGGTCACGGCACTTCAGGACATGGGTCACAAGCGCCTTGCAATCGAAGCGGGCGAAGATCCGCAGATGAACCCGATAGAATACATTCTTGAATCTATAAAGACCATCTACAGTATAAAACATAAAAACGGGGCGATACGCCGTGTTAACGTCAACATCGCCGCGACCACCGTGGAAAACTACAAAAAGCTCAAAGACGCAGGCATAGGAACATACATACTGTTTCAGGAAACCTATCATAAAGAAAGTTATGAACAGCTTCACCCCACAGGTCCCAAACACAACTACGCCTATCACACCGAGGCTATGGACAGGGCTATGCAGGGCGGAATAGACGACGTCGGTCTGGGCGTTTTGTTCGGTCTTGAGCTTTACAAATACGAATTTGCCGCGCTTTTAATGCACGCAGAGCATCTTGAAGCTGTTCACGGCGTCGGCCCGCACACAATAAGCGTCCCGCGTATAAAGCACGCTGATGACATTGATCCTGACGTTTTTGACAACTCAATCAGCGACGATATATTTGCAAAAATCTGCGCATGCATAAGAATCTCCGTCCCGTACACAGGAATGATTATCTCGACGCGCGAAAGCAAAGAGGTGCGCGAAAAAGTCATTAAGCTGGGCGTTTCGCAGATAAGCGGCGCGTCAAAAACCAGCGTAGGAGGATACTGCGAAGAGGAGCCTGAAGAGGAAAACTCCGAACAGTTCGATGTTTCCGACAAGCGCACGCTCGATGAGGTCGTACGATGGCTTATGGATTTCGGATATATACCGTCGTTTTGCACCGCATGCTATCGCGAAGGCCGCACAGGCGACAGATTTATGAGTCTTTGCAAAAGCGGTCAGATTCAAAACTGCTGCCATCCCAACGCGCTTATGACACTGAAAGAATACCTTATCGACTATGCGTCAGACAAAACCCGCGCCGTCGGTGAACAGCTTATTGAAAAAGAAATGGATAATATCCCGAACGACAAGATCAGAGGCATAGTTGCCGAACGGCTTGTGAAAATTGAAAACGGTCAGCGCGATTTCAGATTTTAATATGACACCGGCTTAAGCAAAAACATGCGAGTATCAGAATATAAAATTGATATTTCCCAAAATGATTACTGTAGAAACATCCTTTCTGTTTTTATTCGGCGTTTTGAACGTCGCCGATATAACAGAAAGGATGTTTCTTTCATTTTAGCTGCAGTTTTTTACTGTCCGCACGGCAAACAGCAGTTATTATGGTGAAGCACAATAACAAAGGCGGTGCATGCTGCACCGCCTTTGTTCAAATATCAGAAAACTATTCGCTATTAGCCAAGCTCTGCAAAATATTTAATGGTTCTTACCATCTGGCTTGTATAAGAGTTTTCATTGTCGTACCAGGAAACAACCTGAACCTCATAAAGATCATCGCCGATAGGTGTGACCATAGTCTGAGTAGCGTCAAACAAAGAGCCGTATCTCATTCCGATAACGTCGGAAGAAACGATGGGATCCTCGTTGTATCCGTAAGACTCGGAAGCAGCGGCTTTCATTGCTGCATTGATAGCCTCAACAGTAACGTCCTTACCCTTTACTACAGCGGTGAGGATAGTTGTCGATCCGGTGGGGACAGGAACTCTCTGAGCTGAACCGATGAGCTTGCCGTTGAGTTCGGGAATAACAAGGCCTATTGCCTTAGCCGCGCCTGTGGAGT
>CAZHWR010000054.1:0-10625 GCA_964536085.1 uncultured Oscillospiraceae bacterium | reverse complement strand
TTACACATCCCCCGCGCCGCGAGTTTCGCGGTTCGCAACGCGAATTTCGAGCGATTGTTTACGCTCGAAAAGCTAAACTCGACAAGGTGGAAAGCAAAGCTTTACACATCCCCCGCGCCGCGAGTTTCGCGGTTCGCAACGCGAATTTCGAGCGATCGTTTACGCTCGAAAAGCTAAACTCGTCAAGGTGGAAAGCAAAGCTTTACACATCCCCCGCGCCGCGAGTTTCGCGGTTCGCAACGCGAATTTCGAGCGATTGTTTACGCTCGAAAAGCTAAACTCGACAAGGTGGAAATCGTAGATTTCCACCTTTATTATGCCATTTTTCAAATTATACGTCAACCGGATTTTCGGTCAAAACTCCGCCTTGCAAAATTGCAGAACAAAAGCAGGAGAAAATTCCCCTGCTTTGTGAATACGTTATAAAAGCCTACGCCTCTTTTTTAACAACCTCAACGCCTTTGTAGTAACCGCAGTTGCCGCAAACCTTATGCGGAACTTTGAGTTCGCCGCACTGAGTGCATTTTGAAAACGCGGGAACGTCAAGCTTCCAAACATTTGAACGTCTTTTGTCTCTTCTTGCTTTGGAGACCTTTCTCTTTGGTACTGCCATCAGAGCACCTCCTTCTTAAAATCGCATATTAAACATTATCTTTAAGTAATCGATGATTAAATCGCCAACTCGGATATAAATCTCCGGCGGGCTTAAAAACGCTTCGATTTAATCAGCGGTTACTCAAGCAGTGTTCCTAAAATTGCAAGCCGCGGGTCGGCCGCCGACGTTTCACAGCCGCAGTCGCCGTTATTCAAATCCGCGCCGCATTCGCTGCAAAGCCCCTTGCAGTCGTCTGTACAAAGTATCTTTGTCGGAAGACGCAAATCAATATCGGTGATAACAAGCTCGTCCAGATTAAAATTCGTTTCTTTCCCGACCGCAATGTATTCGTCCGAATCGGATTCAGAGGATATAACGAGCGTGTGGCTGAATGAATAATTATACTGCCTGTCAAATTCCTTAAGGCATCTGTCGCAAACGTGATGCAGTGTAAAACCGCAGTCAAACGACACGGTAACTATACCAGCCCTGTTTCTTGCAGACCCTTTTACATATACGGGCGTTATAAACGGCTTTGAGCCATACAGAGCATAGTCGGAAAGATCGATACTGTAATCGATATCGACTGCTTCGCCGACAATATCGAATAACTGCTTCAGATCAATAAACATAGCTACACCTCATAAACGCCGCTCGTAATATTATATATACAAAACCGCGGATTGTCAATAAGTTATTTTTAAAAAAGCTGTCATTCGCTTTACAAATCGCGGATTTTTACATCGGCAAGCAAAAAAACGGCGGCTAAAAAGCCGCCGCAAGACTTCATTGGCTTACGCGTATTTTTTAACGCTTTCGGGAAGCTCTGAAATATCGGCGGACACAGTTAACGTGACGTTAACCTTGTTTTCGTTTGCGATAGCGTCGATTTTATCGAGCATTTCACCGAGCTTGTCATAATCGCGTCCGACAATTTTTAATATGGAATCAACACAGATATCGGTTATATCGTAGTTTCCGGCGAGAATTCCGCAGACCATTCCGTAAAATGCGTCGTGACCCTCGACCTTATAAGCGTCAACATCCACAAGACGAGCGCTGGGCTTAACATCGTAACGAAGCTTGGTCGTTTTATCAAGAACAACTACGTTACCCTCGGAAGTGTTAAGCGACTGGTTGATAATGTCGATTAGGATTTTTGTTTTACCGGAGCCTTTGTTGCCAATAATCAGTTTTATCATGTTAATTCCTCCTAGTTTATATTCAGCGAATTTCTTCGCATGATGACCTTGTTTTTTATTTCAGCTTTTTCTCCAAAGCTTCCTTTTCCTGTTCGTATCCGGGTTTGCCCAAAAGCGCAAACATATTCTTTTTATAGCTTTCCACACCGGGCTGGTCAAACGGATTCACCCCGAGCAGATACCCTGAAATCGCGCACGCCTTTTCAAAAAAATACACCAGATATCCAAATTCGTATTCGTTTATTTCGTCAACCGTCAGAACGATGTTCGGCACTCCGCCCTCAGTGTGGGCAAGCACCGTTCCCTCAAAAGCCCTGCGGTTTACAACGGACATATACTGATCTGACAGGAAATTCAAACCGTCAAAATTGTCTTTATCGGGTTTTATAAAATAGTCGTGCTTCGGCTTTTCAAACGTGACGACCGTTTCAAACATAGTTCTGGTTCCGTCCTGTATGAACTGACCCATCGAATGAAGATCGGTGGAAAATGTCGCCGCCGCGGGGAACAGCCCCTTGTTGTCTTTTCCTTCGCTTTCACCGAAAAGCTGTTTAAACCACTCCGCCATCATTGTAAACGACGGCTCGTAGCTCACGAGCATTTCAATCGCTTTTCCTTTTCTGTAAAGCAAATTTCTTATCGCCGCATATTTATAGCAGTCATTTTTATCGGTATCGCAAACCGAATATTCTTTCGCCGCAGAAGCCGCGCCGTTCATAATAGTGCCGACGTCGCACCCTGCGACCGCTATCGGCAAAAGACCGACCGCAGTCAAAACAGAATATCTTCCCCCGACGTCGTCCGGGATTACGAACGTCTGCCAGCCCTCGTTGTCCGCCAGCTTTTTAAGCGTGCCGCGGGCTTTGTCCGTAGTTGCATATATTCGGTTTTTCGCTCCGTTCTTGCCGTACTTTTGTTCAAGAAGCTCTCTGAACACCCGAAATGCCAAGGCGGGTTCGGTCGTTGTTCCTGATTTTGAAATAATATTAACAGAAAAATCCCTGCCGTCGCACAAGGAGATGATTTCGTTTAAATACGTAGGGCTTATACTGTTGCCGACATAATAAATATCAGGCGTGTCTTTTTTCAAATTATTGTATAGCGGCGAACGCAAAAGCTCGATAGCGGCCCTTGCGCCCAGATACGATCCGCCGATTCCGATAACAATCAGCGCCTGAGAATCGGACTTGATTTTTTCAGCCGCAGCTTTTATTCTTTCAAACTCCTGCTTGTCATAATCCTCGGGAAGCGTGAGCCATCCCAGGAAATCGCCGCCTAAGCCCGATTTATTGTGCAGCGCATTGTGCGCCACTTCAACCTGCGGAAAAATCCCCGCAAGCTCGTTATCATTTATAAATCCGTTTAAATGCTTCGTACTAAGTTTAACCGACATCGGTTTACCTCCGAATGATATTTCTTTGTTTGTTTTAATAATACTATATATTGTTATTTTTTTCAATAACGAATTATTAATATATGGTAAAATCGTAAAAAACAAACAATTTTTTTCCTGTTTTTCAGTATTATTTTAAATTGATCAATTCTGTAAGCAGCTTCACAAGAGCCAAGCCGATACTCATTTTCACAACGCCGCTTTGCGCTTTTATGTCGTACTCCCCGATAGTTTCTCCGTTGAGCAAAAACTCAATACTTCCCACTATCTGATCCTTTTCGACCGGTGCCATCAGATCCTCGGCAATCGTGATTTTCTGTTCTATACTTTCCTCCTCGCCTTTTTTCACTACAACTCCGTTCACATCGCCCGCATATATGTTAACGCTTTCATCCGCTCCTCCGATAACCTTTACAGGAGCAAGCTTCGACGAATCTATCTCCGGTTTTACGACCGAGAATCCCGAAAATCCATAATCCAGCAGCGTTCTTGCGCTGGCAAACCGCTCCTTGCTTGTCGCCGAACCCATAGTTACTGCTATAAGCTCCAGCCCGTCGCGTTCGGCGGACGCCGAAAGGCACGCGCCCGCGCCGTCGGTCGTTCCTGTTTTCAGCCCGGTCGCACCCTCGTAATATCTTATCAGCTTGTTTGTGTTTACAAGCTCATTTTTGCCGTCGCGCAGTGAATCCATCCATATAGTTGTGTATTTTGTAATATCCTTGTGCTTTAAAAGCTCTTTTGACATAATCGAAATGTCTCGCGCTGTTGAAGCATGACCGTCTGCGTCAAGTCCCGTGGCGTTTTTAAACGTTGTATTGGTCATCCCCAAAAGCTTTGCCTTATCGTTCATCTGCGAAACAAATGCGGTTTCGCTTCCCGCCACCAATTCGCCCAGCGCGACCGCCGCGTCGTTTGCTGAAACGACCGCCGTAGCCTTCAACAAATCTTCAACGCTCATCTGCTCATTCGGCTCAAGCCATATCTGCGTTCCACCCATTGAGCAGGCGTGCTCCGACGCAGTCACCATATCCGACAGATTTATTTTACCCGTTTCAATAGCTTCCATAACAAGTAAAAGAGTCATAATTTTTGTTATGGACGCCGGCGGCATCTTTTCGTCGGCGTTTTCCTCATACAGTACCTTTCCCGTGGTAGCCTCTATAAGTATGACCGATTTTGCAGGCAAATCAAGTTCAACTGAATTTACAGCGTCTTTTTTAACGTCCTCCGCCGTCTCAGACGAATAAAGCGTTTCGCCCGCTTGCGCCGAAATGCTGAAAAGCAGTGCAAACGAAATAACAATACAACACAGCCTTTTACTCATACCTTTCCCTCCGCCTCCCGGACCGATAAAACAACATCCCGGGCTTTTTTACATTAATATGAAACGGCGGCAGAAAAAATACTATAAATAAAAACGGTTCCGACAACCGCGGAACCGTTATAATCGCTATTATACGATAAAATCTTTGATTGCTTCCTCGAAAGAATTATCGTCGGTATATCCGACTGCTTCTATCGGCTTTGAAAGGTCAAGGCTGAAAATACCCATAATCGATTTGGCGTCGATTGCGTATCTGCCGGAAATCAGATCAACATCGAAAGAGCAGCCCGTAACCTTGTTCACGAAATTTTTAACGTCGTCAATTGTGGAAAGCTTGATTTTTACCTTTTTCATACTTGATTCCTCCAAACTTATCATTATTGTATCTTTACACAAGACCAATATACAACTAAAATCTCAATTAGTCAACAAAAATCATTGAAAATTCGCGGTAAATATTTTATAATGTAAAGCAAAGCGGTTGTTCTGCAATCGCCATCGCGCAAAGCGCGGTTTCCCGCCGGAAAACGGCGGGCTTTACATTGCGGCATAAATTTAAAGCCATACTCCTGCGGGTACGCTATGCTCCGGTCGGCTGATTATTATCAATTACTCACGAAAGGCGGTTCCCTTTAATTGAAAGCGGCATTTTTCACCTTGGGCTGTAAAGTCAATCAATATGAAACCGAAATAATAAAAGAACAGTTTGCCGAAAACGGATATACTATCGTACATCCGAACAGCGCCGCTGATGTTTTTATATTAAATTCCTGCACCGTCACATCGGGCGGCGACAAAAAAACCAGGCAGACGCTGCATCGCTTCCGCCGCGAAAATCCAACGGCGGTCATAGCGGTCATCGGATGCTATCCGCAGGCGTTTCCTGAAGATGCCGGCAAGCTTTCCGACGCGGATATTATAATGGGGGCGCAAAACCGCCGCGCCGTTTTTGACCGCGTCACTGAAATCTTAAACGAACGCCGCAAAATAGTTGAGATTACACAGTATTCAAAAGGCGTGCCGTTTGAGCCGATGAGCGCAAGCTCATTTTCAGAACACACCCGCGCGTTTGTTAAAATAGAAGACGGCTGCGACAGATATTGCAGCTACTGCATTATTCCAAAAGCGCGCGGTCCCGTTCGCTCAAAGCCGCTCTGCGATTTGAAAGCCGAGCTTTTGTCACTCGCCGAAAACGGCTACAAGGAAGTCGTTTTGGTAGGCATAAATCTTTCTTCCTACGGCAGAGGAAGCGATTTCGGTCTTGCGGACGCGGTCGAGCTTGCAAACAGCGTTGAAAAAATCAAGCGCGTGCGCTTGGGCTCGCTCGAGCCGGAGCTTTTGACCGACAGCGACCTTGCAAGGATGGCAAGCTGCAAAAAATTCTGCCCCCAGTTTCATCTTTCCCTGCAAAGCGGATGCGATCAAACTCTCTCACGCATGCGCCGTCACTACACGACAAAAGAATATGCTGATATAGTCGGTAAAATACGCAAAAGTTTTCAAAACCCGTCCGTCACAACCGATATCATGGTCGGCTTTGCCGGCGAGACTGACGAAGAATTTAAAGAATCGGTGGAATTTGCCAAAAAAATCGGATTTGCCAAAACTCACGTTTTCGCTTATTCCGTACGCAAAGGAACAGCCGCCGCTAAAATGAGCGGTCAGATTTCCGCCCGCGTCAAAGAACAGCGCAGCGCCGAGATGATTGCGGTCACAATCAAGCTCCGTGAAGAATTTTTGCGCTCGCAGATTTCACTTACTCAATCGGTTTTATTTGAAACCTGCGAAAACGGCATGGTTTTCGGCTATACCAAAAACTACGCTCCCGTTGCGGTGAACGGCAACGAGGAGCTTTGCGGAACAATAAAAAATGTCCGTCTTATCCGAGTTGAAAACGACCGCTGTATCGGCGAAGTTACATAATCCCCGGCAGACGACCGCCGCGCGGCAATTGCGCGCGCAAAGAATATATTATGATAAATTCGCCCGCTTCCGTGCCGCGCGGCGGAAAACAGCATTTCAAGCTTAACGCACGGAGAAACGGAGTATACAATGAGTGTTTATCGAATCTATGTTGAAAAAAAGCCTACGTTTGACGTTGAAGCAAAGAGCGTAAAATCAGACCTTGTTTCAACTCTTGGCATTCAAAGCGTTGAAAATGTCCGCGTTCTCAATCGGTACGACGTTGAGGGAATAAGCCGAGAGGTCTTCGATTCCGCGTCCAAAACCGTATTTTCCGAGCCCGCCGCAGACGTGACTTTTTTTGAGCTTCCTGAAACGGCGGAGGACGAAAGCGTTTTTGCCGTTGAGTATCTTCCAGGACAGTTCGACCAACGCGCAGACTCCTGCGAACAGTGCATACAGCTTATGACCCAGGGCGACCGCCCGAGCGTTAAAAGCGCGAAAATTTACATATTGTCGGGCGATATAACGCCCACTCAGCTTGATTCGATAAAGCATTTTATAATAAACCCCGTTGAAAGCCGCGAAGCGTCGCTTGAAACGGTTCAAACCCTTAAAACAGAATACGATATTCCATCGGCGGTCAAAACTCTCATCGGATTTACCGAATTGGGCAAAAAAGAGCTTAAAGAGTTTATCGGCGAATACGGTCTTGCGATGGACGAGGACGACATTGAATTTTGCCGCGATTATTTTAAAAATACCGAGCACCGCGACCCTACGATAACTGAAATCAAAATGATCGACACCTATTGGTCGGATCACTGCCGTCACACGACATTTTCCACCAATATCAAAGACGTTCAGATAGAGGACAGCTACATTCAAGCCGCCTACGACGAATATCTCGGCATTAGAAACGAGCTTTATTCCGGCAGAACAGACAAGCCCGAAACCCTTATGGATTTGGCGGTAATCGGAGCTAAAAAACTTAAAAAAGACGGCTTTTTAACCGACCTTGACGAATCGGAGGAGATAAACGCCTGCTCGGTCAAAATCGATATCGAGGTTGACTCCAAGCCCGAAAAATGGCTTTTAATGTTCAAAAACGAAACCCACAACCACCCGACTGAAATCGAGCCGTTCGGAGGCGCGGCGACCTGCCTGGGCGGCGCTATACGCGACCCTCTTTCGGGCAGAAGCTACGTTTATCAGGCGATGCGCGTAACCGGTGCGGCAGACCCGCTCGTTCCCATTGAAAAGACAATCGCGGGCAAGCTGCCGCAGAAAAAAATCGTCACCACCGCCGCCAACGGCTACAGCTCATACGGCAATCAGATAGGTCTCGCCACAGGTCATGTCGCCGAGATTTATCATCCCGGATACGTCGCAAAGCGAATGGAAATCGGCGCCGTTGTCGGCGCGGCTCCCGAGAAAAACGTCGTAAGAGAGCGCCCCTGTGCAGGCGACATTATCATACTGCTCGGCGGAAAAACCGGACGCGACGGCTGCGGAGGAGCGACAGGCTCTTCAAAATCGCACACCGCAAGCTCACTCGAAACCTGCGGAGCAGAGGTTCAAAAGGGTAATCCTCCCGAGGAACGAAAGCTCCAAAGACTGTTCAGAAACGGCGAAGTGACACGCCTTATCAAGCGCTGCAACGACTTCGGCGCGGGCGGAGTTTCCGTCGCCATCGGCGAGCTCGCCGACGGACTGCATATCGACTTAAACCGCGTTCCCAAAAAATACGAGGGACTGGACGGCACCGAGCTTGCAATAAGCGAATCTCAGGAAAGAATGGCGGTAGTCGTAAGCGAACGGGACGTTGACAAATTTATTTCATACGCCCACAGCGAAAATCTGCTCGCGACCCCTGTTGCAACAGTGACCGAGCAACCGCGCCTGACTATGGAGTGGAACGGCGCAAAAATAGTCGATTTATCGCGAGAGTTTTTAAATTCAAACGGCGCGCCGAAAGAAACAAACGTCAAAATCAAAAAGGTGTCGCTTGCGCCGATAAACGTCCGCGAAAACACAAAGGACGGATGGAAAGCGCATTTGAGCGACCTTAATATCTGCTCGCAAAAAGGACTGTCTGAACGGTTCGATTCAACAATCGGCGCAGGAAGCGTTCTGATGCCGTTCGGCGGAAAACACCAGCTCACTCCCGCGCAGAGCATGGCGGCAAAAATCCCCGTTTTGCACGGCGAAACCGACGATTGCTCGCTTATGGGCTGGGGATTTAATCCGTATCTCTCCGAGCAAAGCCCGTTCCACGGAGCGCAGGCGGCGGTTATAGAATCGGTTGCAAAAATCATCGCCATAGGCGGAAGCTACAAAAAATGCTGGCTCACCTTCCAGGAATACTTCGAGCGCACGCAAAACAATCCCGAACGCTGGGGCAAGCCGATGGCGGCTCTTCTCGGCGCGCTGAGGGCACAAAACGAACTCAAAATTGCCTCTATCGGCGGTAAGGATTCGATGAGCGGGACGTTTGAGGATATCGACGTTCCCCCCACGCTCGTTTCGTTTGCGGTTTCCGTTGCAAAAGCGGACAGCGTTATCTCGCCCGAATTTAAAAATCCCGCTTCAAAGGTTTATCTTATAACCCCGAAATACGATGAAAACGGACTTCCCGACTATGCTTCGGTCTCCGAGGTTTTTGACAAGGTCGAGCAACAAATTGCAAACGGCAACGTTTCCTCCGCATGGGCTTTGAGCTACGGCGGCGTTGCCGAAGCCGTCGCAAAGATGGCGTTCGGAAACGGCATGGGCTTCAGATTTACAGCAAGCGTCGATAAAAACACCCTGTTTAACGGAGTTTACGGCGGCTTTGTGCTGGAGGCAAAGTCGGACATAACCGAAAGCGGATTTGAGCAGATTGGTCTTGTCACCGCCGACGGTCTTATCGACACCGGCAAAAACATCTTCGGACTTGACGAGCTGCTCGCAGTCTACGAAGAAAAACTTGAGCCTGTTTTTCCCTGCAACATCAGCTTCCCGGAAGAAAAGGCTACGATGTTTTCTTATGAAGCAAAATCCCGCAAAGCTCCTGCAATCAAAACAGCAAAACCGAAAGTCCTTATTCCTGTTTTCCCCGGCACTAACTGCGAATACGAAACTGCCCGCGCCTTTGAAAAAGCGGGTGCGGTTCCTGAAATATTCGTCGTTAAGAATCTTTCGGGAGCGAATATCAACGAATCGGTCAAAGCGTTCAGCGGCAAAATCAAGGAAAGTCAGATTATCATGATTCCCGGCGGATTTTCGGGCGGAGACGAACCGGACGGCTCGGGCAAATTTATAACCGCGTTTTTCAGAAATCCGTCGGTTAAAGACGCAGTCAACGAGCTTATCAAAAACCGCGACGGCTTGATGCTCGGAATCTGCAACGGCTTCCAGGCTCTTATCAAGCTCGGACTCGTTCCGTTTGGTGAGATTGTCGATATGAACGACAACTCCCCGACTCTTACATTCAACACAATCAACCGCCACCAGTCGATGATGGTTCGCACACGTGTTGCCTCCGACAAATCGCCGTGGTTTGCACAGTCGAGAGTCGGCGACATTCACACCGTTGCGATATCGCACGGAGAGGGGCGGTTTGTCTCGGACAGCGCGCTTATCAGGCAATTGGCTGGCAACGGTCAGATTGCGACCCAGTATGTCGACCTCAAAGGTGTTCCGACATACGACATTCGCCATAACCCCAACGCTTCGGTCATGGCTATCGAGGGTATCACCTCCCCCGACGGCAGGATTCTCGGCAAGATGGGGCACAGCGAGCGCATAGGACGCAATCTTTACAGAAACATCGTCGGCGAAACCGACCAGAAAATATTTAAATCGGGAGTCGAGTATTTTAAATAACCGCACAGTAAAAAGTGAAAAACAGCGGCATGCATTTGGTGCCGCTGTTTTTTATGCACAAAAAATTGCCTGATGCAGATTGCATCAGGCAATTTTTGTGCCTCCGGGCGGAATCGTAACCACAACCGTTCGTCTGCGACGAACGCTTTCAGTTTGCACGCCACGCATTCCTTCTCCATAGCATTTCCCTGCAAACTGGCGGCGCTTCTCAATCGCCTCAAATGCCAAAACAAAACGCCCCGCTTTCACGGAGCGTTTTGTTTTGGTGCCTCCGGGCGGAATCGAACCACCGACACGGGGATTTTCAGTCCCCTGCTCTACCAACTGAGCTACAGAGGCATA
>CAZHWR010000053.1:0-11413 GCA_964536085.1 uncultured Oscillospiraceae bacterium | reverse complement strand
ACACGCTGATATTATTACCTTCGCATGTAACCTTGACGTTATATGTCGTATTGTTTTTAAAGGACATCGCTTTCGACTTGAGCACGCTGCAATCAAACATGCGCTTTTCCAGAACAAGCTGCGAGCTTGTCAGTTTGACATAATATCCGTAATGATAATTTGGATTTCCCTGGCTTCCGCCGCCGACGCCATTTACCAAATCCGCAGTAGTAGTCGCATACTTCAGCCGCACCATTACCCCTGTATCCGCACCCGATGTACGGGTAACATCTGCCGAGAAGGTGTAATCAGCATAACGCTCGCTTCCGTATGACATAAGCCCGAAGGTGGAACTGTTGCGTCCGGTATACGACGCACCCGATTTGACCCATGTACCCTCCCATGTTTTAAAGGTCATATCGCTTTCTGTTCCTGGAGCAACGGAATCGGTAAGCTCAAGCGTGACCGAATACAAATCCAAATTGCCTTCGGTAACTTTAATTTTAAATTTGCTTGAGTCTGAATAAACAAGAAATTTATCCGATATCGAATACTCAAAGCTTTCAGAACTTCCTATTTCGACGTCATGAGCGACCGTCTCGCCGTCTAAAATCAGATCTGCTTTTGCACCGTTTGCGCTTTTCGCTTTAAACGACGCTTCATAGTATCCTGTTTTCTCAGGATTGATTATATAAGTCAAGCTATCGTTTTCGGCAACGTCGGTCACATAATTGCTGTAACAGGAAGCCTTGGAGTCTTTAATTTTTTCTGTGGCAAATTCTCGGCTGGTCTCATTAGCCAGCACCGCGTCCATCGCATAGCCCGTGGGCTTTTCCGCTCTTACCTCACCCGAGCCGTAGACCGCCGAGCTGAGCGCAGCAAAGCTGTAATAAGCAAGACAGTTTTGGGTTTTCATGCCCGCAAGACCTGCGCCGAGCGTTTCGCTTTCATCTGTTTTAGAAATAAGATAACGATCATCAAGCCCTATATCAAACTGCGAGCCCGATTTTTTAACAGTAAGCTTGTGCAGTGTGTTTGCGTTGTAAACATTATCTACAGGAAGATTTGCCGAATCGGTAGTTTTATTTCCATCGATTATCATATCTAAATACAGCTTGTTTTCCTTGGGCGAAACATATGCGTAAGCATAGTTGTTTTCATCGGTATACGAAACGACCGCGCCCGCTTTGCCGTCATCGCCCCTGGTCGCGATACGGAAGTCAAATTCCGCTGAGTAATCGTCTTCTGTTTTATAGCTTGCAAAAGCAAGCGCCATTCCGTTTGCAGAAGATGCAAGATAGCCTTTTTTATATGAAAATTCACCGTCGGCGGCAGTCCAGTTTTTACTGAGCGAATCAGAAGTCATATAATCGTAAAATTCCGGCATTTCGGGAGCTGCCTGCTCCCATCCCGTCGGGCCCCATGCTTCCATCTTATCACCGTTGAAAACAAGGCGGTCAATATTCATCTTGCGCGCAAAACGCGCCGTGTTCGGATCATCGACCGAATTATACATCATAGTATGATAGCACGCAAAATAACTGTCAAGATTCGGACCGATAACGACCGAATTATGACCGGGCGCACGATACAGTCCCGTGCTGTTTACAAGCAGCAGATTTTCCTGAGGCTCGACCAAGCTCAACGCAGAATCACCGACCGCGTATTCTATACGGTAGTCGTCCGACCAAACATGGTTGCCCGTGTAAGTCATATAATACTTACCGTTTCGTTTAAATAACGTGGGACCCTCGGTCCAGCCGTTGCATATGTTTAAAGCAGGATAATCGCTTAAATTTCCGTATCCGTTTGTCGCTTTCATCATAGAAGCAGTGAGCGTTGTATATTTCAAGCATGCATTCCCCGCGACAAAGAAATATCGGGTTGCCGCTTCGTCGTCATCAATATACAAACTCCCGTCAATGATTGACGTTATAGTATTTACATATTTAAACGGACCTACCGGACTATCGGACATATAAAGCCTGTGAATCTGTTCACCGCAAGAAGCATACATATAAAATTTGCCGTTCCAGTATGTAACCTCGGGCGCGTAAGCGCCTTTGCTTATTTCCTCGCGTTCTTCATCCACCCCGGCATTTCCTCTGTACGTCCAGTTTACCATATCCTTTGACGACCAAACCTGAAAGCCGCCGTAATTACCGGATGAGCAATATAGATAATACGTGCCGTCGTACTTCATCATAAACGGATCGCCGCAGTTACCGTATGTGCCATCTCCGGGCTGTACAGCCTCGTAGATTTCCTTAATATCCACGCTGTTATTGTACGCAGCGGTGGAAAAACAGCCAAGCGATCCGGTTGTCACGGCAAGCATCATTAAAAGCGCTTTTTTGATTGTTTTTTTGATTAACATTGACATCACCCTTTTTATAATAATATGTATTCCTTATGCTTGCGCAAAGTTAATATTTTACATTATTATATAAGTATATCAGGTTAAAATAATGTTTTAAATATCTTTATTTGACCGAAAAAACAACCTCATTTGCGTTCGCATAAAAACAACTGAGATAATTTTGTGCAATACTTACAATAAAATATAGCTCCGTTTAAAAAATAAACGGAGCTATATTTTCTTCTTTTGCTCGGTATTCCTGAAATTAATCCGTTTAACGGATCATTCCTCTTCAGCCTCTTTCATCTTTGCAAAGCATTCGCTGCAATAAACAGGGCGATCCTCGCGGGGCTTGAACGGAACCTTAGCTTCCGCACCGCACGATGCGCAGGTTGCTGTGTGCATTTCTCTTTGAGCTCTGCTTGCGTTCTTTCTCGCGTCACGGCACTCTTTGCATCTCTGGGGTTCGTTTTCAAAGCCTTTTTCAGCGTAAAACTCTTGCTCTCCGGCTGTAAAAACGAATTCTTTTCCGCATTCCTTACAGGTTAAGGTTTTGTCTTCAAACATAATGATACCTCTCTTAATAGGATAAATAATTTTTCGCCCTCGGCGGATTTGCACCGCCACCTTTGAAAATACAACGCTCTGACTTAAGCTATTGGGCCATATGGGATATCTAAATTGATGCTGATTTTAGCTTGCGTCTTATGCGCTGCAGGGCATTGTCGATTGATTTATCCGATCGTCCGAGTAATCTGGCCATGGCGTCATAGCTGCATCCGCTCAGATATAACGAGAGGACGTTTCTTTCAAACGAAGACAAAAGCAAATCGAGTTGTCTTTGCAGATTCAAAAACATTTCTTTTTCAATATAGATATTCTGCGGGTCTGCATCCTTTGATGAGATTTCATTTGAAAGCTCATCCAGATTGACCGAATTGTTCAACACGGCGGTTTTTTTAGTACTGGCTTTGGCAATTGCTTTTTTTATGCGGTTATCAATACATATGTTTGCAAACGCGGCGAAGCTTCCGCCTTTAAGTTCATCATAACCATTGACGGCGTCCAACAGACCGATAAAGCCTTCTTGTGCAATATCGTCTGCGTCCATGCCCGCAAGCCTTACTGCCGACGCTTTTTTGCGTATTATCGGAAAATAAGCAAAAAGCAACGCTCCCATCGCCTGATTATCGCCTTGTTTTGCCGCGGCAATATTTTGTACAGTGTCATTTAAATTACTGCCGCCTGCAAAATTATCTTGCATCTTCTCACTCCGCAATACGATTGAACGTATTAATTATATCTTTAAAAGGTCAAAAATTCAACCCCTTTTTGTCGATTTGTCAAAAACACACATAAAAGTGTTTAATAAATTAGTAAAAATTATTCATCACCCGGCTGCTTTTCTTCGGTTTCTCCTGCTGCTTCTATAACAGCGTCTTTGTTTTTTGTAAGTATTCCGATAAGCGCCTTATAAACGTTTTGAGTGTTTTGCAAAAACTCTTTTTTAATAAGCTCAGCGCTCGGCATATCCGGGGCAAAAACATCCATTTTTAAAAGATCGCTTCCGATATCGTGTACGGCGCAGGAAACAACATAACCATCCTGCACGCTGTTTATTACAGCGTCTCTTTCCTTTGAAAGCTTTCTGGCAGAAAGCAGATTCAGAGCCGCTTTGATTATCTTATCCCTGAGCGCGGACGGAAGCGTTGAATTTAGCTGACGCGAAGTCTCCGCACCCAGCTCCATAAGCTCAAAGCCCTCTCCGTCCGCGGTTTTTACACGTTTAATATGACCTGTCTTTTCAAGCTGTGCAATAGCGGTTGTAAGCGCAAAATAATCAACCGTACTGCTGTTTTGGAATATAGTGTTCATCTCCTCGCCTGAAAACGGCTTTTTGACTTTATCAAGCAGATAACACACTAGTATTTTGATTTCATATACGTCGTTAAGTCCGTACGGACCTACGCCGGCGACAAATGTTTCAAAATCGAACATCCCGAGCCTCCAAAATGATTTTACCGATTACGTCTGTAAGTATTTGAGTACTGTTAATATTACGGGTACCTATGGTTTTTATAGTTTTATAATTATTATACCATGAGCGCAAAGCGCTTCATGGTATAATCGGCGACTGCGCCGGTTGCCGCGCCCAAAGCGGCGAGGCGCACGCCACAGGAATAGACAGACAAGTATAATAACCTCTTTGAGGTTATTATACCACAAAACCTTGTCGTTTGAAAGCAAAATATGCGTTTTTTATCATTGCGTTTTTACCCGGCGAAATAATTATGATTCTTTATATTGATTTTTAACCATCCTTTTGATATCATATCTAGTGTATAAGTCATATTCACGCAAAGCCACACAATAATCCATAAAAGGAGTAAAACATTGGACGCATACCATATAAGTCTGCTGATCGCCATTATAATATTTGTAATACTGTCGGCATTCTTTTCATCTGCGGAAACCGCTTTTTCCTGCATTAACAGCATACGCCTTAAGCGAGCCGCAAAAAAAGGCAGCAATGCGGCAAAACGTGTTATTTCAATCACCGGAAAATACGACAAGATGCTTTCGAGTATCCTAATCGGAAACAATATCGTCAACATCGCCTGCGCGTCTGTCGGCACGATACTTTTTTCCTCCTATTTCGGCAACGCGGGCGCATGGATCTCAACTATAGTTATAACTTTGGTGGTTTTGATGTTCGGCGAGGTTGTTCCGAAGAGTATCGCCAAGGCAAATCCCGACTCGGTAGCGCTCGCATTTTCAGGAATAATAAGCTTTCTTATGATAATCTTCACTCCGCTTTCCACACTGCTGGTATGCCTTACAAATCTTTCCTCGAAGCTGTTTAAAAGCAAGCAGCCTGAACCGTCTGTCACTGAACAGGAGCTTAAATTTATTGTTGAAGAGATTGAAAACGAAGGTGTTTTGGAAGAACAGGAAAGCGAGCTTGTACGCAGCGCGCTCGACTTCGACGAAATAACTGTCGACCGCATATTTACTCCAAGGGTCGACATCGTTTCCGTAGATGTTAACAGCAACACGGAAGACATTAAAAATATGTTTCTGACCGAACGCTATTCCCGCGTTCCCGTTTACGAGGACAATATCGACAACATCGTCGGCATACTGTTTGAAAAAAGCTTTTTTAAAAGCTATATTATAAACCAACGGCATGTGGATATCCGCTCGGTCATCCAGCCGCCTATATTCGTTCTGCCGCAGAAAAAAATCAGTGAGCTCCTGGAGGAATTTCAGGAAAAACGGTTTCACATCGCTATCGTGACCGACCAATACGGAGGCACGCTCGGCATAGTGACTCTTGAAGACATTTTGGAGGAGCTCGTCGGCGATATATGGGATGAGGACGACGACATTGTAGAAAACATAACCTCTATAGAAAACGGCAAATATCTTGTTAACGCCGACATGAGCTTTGCCGATCTGTTTGAAGAACTGGAGCTCGACCCTCCGGAAAACGAGGACGAAAACGCCTCTGTCGCCGCTTGGGTACTTGAAACGCTTGAAAAGATTCCGAATAAAGGCGACAGCTTTAACTCCCACGGACTGACGGTTACAATTTCAAACATAGAGGACAAACGAATAAAGTCGGTCATAATAAAAAAGGACTCCGACGTCAACGGAGCAAACAACGGAGCAAAAGAATGATTGTTTTAAAAAGCGGAAATACCTCGGCTAAAATAAGCGCCGTGGGAGCCGAGTTGAAATCTTTTCAAGTAGGCGAAAAGGAATACATGTGGAATTCAGACCCTGCGTTTTGGGGCAAAAGCTTTCCCATTTTATTTCCAAACATCGGGTTTTTGAAAAACAACAAAACCGTTATAAACGGCGCAGAATACTCCCTCGGCAAGCACGGCTTTGCCCGGGATTCGCAGTTTGAGCTTGCCTGTTGCGGCGATTCGCGCGCAGTTTTCGTTTTAAAATCGAGCGAAACTACTTTAAAACAGTATCCATTTAAATTCCTGCTCGAAATCACTTACACATTGTCTCGCGGACGGCTTGCGGTCAAATACAAAATTACTAATCAAAGCGATGCTCCAATGCCATACTGCTTCGGGCTTCATCCTGCTTTTGCATGCCCGGCAGCATACGAGAAAGGCGCAAAATACGATGACTGTAAGCTGATTTTTCAAAAGCCGGAAACGCTTGATTCCCCGCTGATTGCGTCCGACGGCACAATGGACGTTTTCAATCGGGTCAAAATCATGTCGGGCGAAAATGAACTTGTTCTTAACCATAAGCTGTTTAGCAAAGACGCTTTGACGTTCGAAAAGATAAACTCCGAATATGTGATTTTATCAAGTCCACACAACTCGATTAAAATATCGTTTTTCGGATTTGAATCGTTCGGGCTTTGGGCTCCCGTCGGCGCGCCGTTCATCTGCGTCGAGCCGTGGTGCGGCATGAACGACAGAAGCGACGAACTCGGAATATTTGAGCAAAAATTCGGCGTTCAGACGCTTTTGCCCAAAAACAGCAAAACCTACACCTTAGAATTACAACCCATGGAGGTATAACAGTTGATTAAACTTATTGCGTCAGATATGGACGGTACTTTGCTTGATGAAAACGGGAATTTCCCTCCCGAATTTTTTAATGTATTAAACGAGCTTTTCAAGCGCAATATAAAATTCGCCGTTGCCAGCGGACGATCATACTCCACGCTCAAAGAGCAGTTTTCCGAAGTCGAGAGCAGAATTTCATTTATCTGCGACAACGGCGCATATGTTGTAGACAATTCCAAGCTTTCCTTTATCTCGATTATAGACAAGCCGTGCATAAGCTCGGCGGCACAGCTGTGCGAAGAGCTTGGAGCAAGGATTATACTTTGCGGAACAAAGGGAATATATCTGACCGGGCTTGACGAACGCGAGGCGGAGGAAACCCTGAGATATTATATCAACCCCATATATCTTGACAATCTGTGCGACGTTGACGACGATATCTTCAAAATCGCCGTACTTGATATGAACGGCATCGAGAACGGCACGTCTGAACGTATCATTAATGAATTTTCCGACGAATATACCGTACAGGTATCGGGTGAATACTGGCTTGATATTATGAATAAGGAAATCAATAAAGGCTCAGCTTTAAAAACGATTATGGACAAATACGAAATTAAAGCAGAAGAAACCATGGCGTTCGGGGACTATCTGAACGATATAGAAATGCTCGATGTTGCAGGGCTTGGATACGCCGTTATAAATGCTCACAGCGAGGTCAAGAAAAAAGCGAAATTCATCGCTCCCCCGAATACCGAATACGGAGTTATCAGCGAAATTAAAAAACAGCTTGCTTTAAATTAACCAGGCGGCAGAGTATCAGCGCTTTATTTAACTAGTATATCAGCTTACAAAAACATACATAATAAAAAGCGGTTCAACATTGAACCGCTTTTTATTATTATTAACTTTTCATTTTAAAACAATTTTATCATTTGACCGACGCCGGATGTATTTATCCGGCGTATTTCGCCGTAACAACTATTCGGGCGGACTCACCTCATAACATATAGTATTTTTTAATATTAATACAAAAGAATCTTTTAATCATATTACTTTACCGTTAAACTCATCAAAACAAACGCTGTTTTGATATTTACGCTAAATTCAAATAAAAGTTTCTGTTATTTGGATTGTTTCTGATTAATACATCGGAACCACCTGTTCAAGTTATTCTCATTTACAATATCATATGAGAATGACCTCAAATAATAAACATTCTGATTGTGACCAATTAATTATATCACTTTTGCGGCTGTATTTGATACCGTGTGGCTACATGCCTGACACTTACCGTTATCAAACTATGCCGCTCATTTATATTCAATTATGCAAAACAGCTTTTATTGAGTTTACCGAATTGCAGAAACGTAGCCGACAGATTCATACCCATCGATCGCATATCATTCACATTTACATTCATCAGTTCCAGATTAAGAAAAATTAAATATAAACAAGACAATTCGGTTAAGACAGGCTCTTCGCTGTTTTTTTGTGCGGTTTAATACGCTTTGGAGTTCAATCACTTCTGTGAGTTTCCGGCACCGATTATTTTTTTGAGGAAGTATTTGCTTTCTCGATAATCGTAACCTACGGAATAAAATAGCTTTTATTTAAACCGCTGAAGCCATTCCCATATTCAATTGTGACTCGATCTGTTCATTACTTCCCATTGGAATCACCTCATATTTTTTATTGAGTCCTATCTTGTATTTATAATATAGCACTTTTTTATACATATGTCAATAGTTTTTTTATACTTTTTCAGAAATTTTTATAAATATTTTATATGCGCGGATTTTTAATTGACTTTAGTGTGATTGCGGGTTACAATAGTTTACAGATAAACAACCACTCTATACGCAAAACGGAGGATCGATATGTCTGAAGAGAATATGGAACTTAATCCCGATATCTACACGCTTGTAGATGAAGAAGGAACAGAGCAAGCGTTTGAACTGCTGGACGTTCTTGAAATTGACGACCAGCGTTATTTCGCGCTTATACCCTACTTTGAAACCGCGGAGGAATCGCTTGACGACGACGGAGACCTTGTGGTCTTAAAATCCGAAATAGTCGACGGCGAAGAGATGATGGCCTCAATCGATGACGACGATGAATACGAAAAAATCGGAAACATCTTTTTAGAGCGCCTCAGCGATATTTTTGAAGAAGAATTTGACGGATAAAGCAGTAAAATTTTCCGTTGATTTTTTCAGTTTGCTAAGTTATAATTATAATATAAATTCAAACTATATTGATTTGTCTTTCTGCCTTGGTCTCAGTCAGTGCGGTATGTCATTAATCCAACACTTATTTTAAGGGAGTATTTCTCTTTCGGCAGCTTGCAGACCTCCCATTTTTATGGACGAAGGGAGCGAAAAACCGAAAGGAGCGCACCCACCTGTCTTTCGACGGGTTTTTATCTGCCGCACGACTACAAGGCGGATGATTTTTATCTATCAGCGCGGGCTTAAAAAGCCCGCGTTTACTTTTAGGGCGTGATTTTTTGGATGAAAATATTTTTTCAAGAACCGAGCTGTTGATCGGCTCAGACAATCTTTCAAAGCTTAGATCCTCCAAAGTGGCCGTTGTGGGCTTGGGCGGCGTCGGCGGAGCATGCGCCGAGGCGTTGTGCCGCGCGGGTATAGGAAGCCTTGTTTTATGCGATAACGACGTTTTTGATATAACCAACCTAAACCGCCAGCTTTTTGCTACGGAACAAACAATAGGAAAAAGCAAATGCAAAACCGCTGAAGAACGGCTTTTAATCATAAATCCCAACGCCGATATAACCGTTGTCGAAGCGTTTTATTCAGCCGAAAACCGAGAACTGCTTTTCGATACAAAGCCCGATTATATTGTCGACGCTATCGACACGGTTTCATCAAAGCTGGACCTGATAGAAACTGCGTTCAAAAAAGACATTCCAATTGTCTCCTGTATGGGAACGGGCAACCGATTAGACCCAACCAAATTCAAGCTGGGCGACATTTCCGAAACCGCGGGCTGCGGCTGTGGGCTGGCGCGGGTTATGCGCCGGGAACTGAAAAAGCGCGGCGTTGCCGGGCTTATGACGGTATATTCGACCGAAACGCCTAAAAAATCTTTAATCAAAGACGACTCCTCCTCCCGCCACTCTCCGGGAAGCATATCGTTTTGCCCGCCTGTCGCGGGATATATTTTGACCTCGCATGTAATCAAAAGTCTTACAGATTAAAAAACCGCCCCGCGTATCAAATGAATACGCGGGGCAGTTTTAATGTGTTTAATTTATTATCAGGCGTTTTGTGAAACCGCATCCTCGTACCATTTTTCCTCCTCAATATGCGCCTTGTAAATGTCGCTTCCGCTTTTTTTGCCGACGTATATTATCGGAGCGGAATCCAAAGCGAACACTATTCCGAGCCACCGGGTCTGCGCCGTAAGCACGGCGAGAGTTGAAATAATCCGCGTTGAAATATCAAACAGCGTCATAATTCCATTATAGCCATCGGTAATTTTTTCATCCGGATTATTGCAGGTTCTTATAATCAAATCCCATGTTTCATTGTTTTCTATATGCTTGTAATCAAGCTTGCACGTTTTTCGAGCATCGCCTCCATGCACTCCCGTTCAAGCTTTAAATCGAATTCCAGCACGACATATTTTTTCATCAGCAGAGCGTTCAGCGGAGTAAACGCAAGCGAAAACAGCAGCAAAAGCGACGGATATATCTGAGCCATCTTTGCACTGCCGCCGAAAATGGCAATCGCCGTGTCGATAAAGCTCACTGTAATCAGTATCTGCAACGACGGCATGAGCGAACTTAAAAACTGGTTTGCTATTTTTATCGTTGTTATCACCGGGGCAATTTTAAACGGAATCCGCAGAAAATCAAGCATGTTGTATTTTAGCGCGGAAACAATTGTTTATTCACTATCTTTCCTCCAATCCCGATATGAAAGCCACAGCTTTCAAAATTCCATATTATCTCTGTTCGTCCTCCATAACGCCACACAACATCCTACTGTAAAGCGGCAGAAAGAGCAAACCGCAGACAGCGGACAATCGCTTTACAATCTTTGCCGGATAGTAATGTTTATATTGAAGCCTATGCTACAATATTTTGATATTTAAATTACTAATCTTTAAAAATGAAAAATGATAGTTCACCCGCACGCTGTACTGCCATAAGCAATAGGTATAAAGGCGAGATATCGGTAAACAGCCCGCATAAAAAAGGCACGGAATAATCCGCGCCCTTTTTTCTTTGCTTTTATTAAGGAGCGTTACTTTTTCAGCGTCGCAACGCCCTTTTTGTTGGTCTTGTAGGTCTTCTTGCCGGCTTTTATCGACTTCTTGTTCTTCTGTACTACGCCTTTCTTATTGACAATATAGGCTTTCTTGCCAATCTTGACGAGCTTGTTCTTGCTGCCCTTTTGTACAACTCCAAGCTTGTTGACTATGTACGACTTAGCTCCGACCTTGACAAGCTTTTTGCCGCTTGCTTTTCTCTGTACTACTCCGTTTTTGTTTACAACGTAGGATTTTGTTC
>CAZHWR010000052.1:0-11713 GCA_964536085.1 uncultured Oscillospiraceae bacterium | reverse complement strand
TTGTTTGTCTCTTGTTTTTTCAAATACATTGCAAATATAATTCAACTTCTTTATGTAAGTACTTGAACCTTTTATAAATATACTTTATGATATTAGTGTGATTATATTTTCAAATTGGAGCGGCAAAATATGACTAAGTTAATGATATACGAGGAGCCAAAAAGGGAATTAATGATTCAAATGATTGCATCATTTTTTGCCGATCATTTTTCGATTTCAGAAAATGAGTATGTTGAAGTAACCACGGAAAGATTATCCTTGGCAGAAGAAAATTTGCAGGATTGGTTGAACGAAGAAGAAACAAAGGTGTTTTTTATTGTTGAAGATGGCATGGAAGCCGGTATCCTGATATTAAAAACGCACGGCGGTAGTGTTGTGTGGATTGAAGATCTGTATGTAAAAAGGGAAATGCGTAACCGCGGTATTGCTTCTCGCGCGATTGCTATTGCAGAAAAATACGCAAAAGAGGTTATGAAAGCACCTGCTATTTGTATGGATGTTATTCCGCAAAATGAATCTGCAATAAAATTATATCATTCTTTGGGGTATGATACTGTTTCCATGATTACACTTCGCAAAAGTATTTCAGAAACAAAGCGTAATCATCCCATTCAAATTCTCGGTTATAATTTTTTCAAATAATAAATGGACGTAATTTCCCCAAAGTCAAACAGCTCCCTGAAAAATTCAGGGAGCCGTTTGTTTAGGTTGATGAATTTTTTTACTTTAAGCCGCTGATATCCAATAAATATGCGTCTTTTTCATTTACAAAAGCGCGCCGCGAAAATACGCGGCGCGTTTTAATATTGTTTCCTGCTGCGGTTTCAGCCTGCCGAAATCCGGCACAACGGATGAAAACCGTTTTTCATTCGTGCTGATCCGCGTCTTCCTCCAACGCTTCTATCAAAAAGCTGACGGGACGAAAGCCGTCGTTGCAGGATATCATCGCGGATTTTTTGTTCTTCATCCAGCCGCTGTAAATATCTTCAGCCCCATGCGACAAGGCCATAACAAATGCGGACATGCTTTCCCACGCGCTTTCGCACATTCCGTCCGGCCTTTGCCATCCGTTTGCAATAAAGACCTGACCCTTTTTCATATTGCATGCGTGCTCGATGGGATTTTCATATTCATTTATCAAATCGTCATACCGCGCCGTTTTCATAACGGTTATCCTGCATTTTTTCATCTGACCAAACCTTTTTCCGATTCTACAGCCTCCACAGCCTGTAGCCCGCGTTTTGGATCTCATTTTTGTCAAGCATGCCTTTAACATCGATAATAACCTTGTTTTTGTTTTCTCCCGCCGCGAAAAGCGAGTCGATTTTCTCAACCGACATGTTTACAAAATCATCATGGGCAACCGCAAAAACCAAACAGTCCGCTCCGCTTACATCGGCAAAATCCGTAAGCTCCACGCCGTATTCGCGCTTGGCGTCGTCGGCGTCCGCCCACGGGTCGACGACGACAGGCTTGATTTCAAACTCCTTTAACCGATTGATAATATCCTCAACCTTGGAATTTCTCGTATCCGGGCAGTTTTCCTTAAAGGTTATTCCCAAAATAACGATTTTCGCGCCTTTTACCACCTTGCCCGCCAAAATCAGCTGTTTGATTATCGCGTCGGCAACGAACTGCCCCATCGAATCGTTGACCTTTCTTCCAGCCAGTATTATCTGGCTGTGATAGCCGAGGTTTTCCGCTTCATAAACAAAATAGTACGGATCGACCCCGATGCAGTGACCGCCGACAAGTCCGGGTTTAAAGCCCAAAGCATTCCACTTGGTGTTCATCGCCTCAACGACCTCGTTAGTGTCGATACCCATGCGGTCGAAAACCATGGCAAGCTCGTTCATAAACGCAATGTTAATGTCCCTCTGGCTGTTTTCAACGACCTTCGCCGCCTCAGCCACCTTTATACTCGACGCACGGTGTACTCCGGCTTTTATAACAAGCTCATAGATGCTTGCGATTTCTTCAAGACTCTCTTCGTCCATGCCCGAAACAATCTTTTTAATATTTTCAAGACGGTGAACCTTGTCCCCCGGATTTATCCTCTCCGGTGAATAGCCGACCTTAAAATCAACTCCGCATTTAAGCCCCGATTCATCTTCGAGTATTTTAACGCAAACGTCCTCGGTAACGCCGGGATAAACGGTCGACTCATATACGACTATCGACCCCGCCGTCAGATTCCTGCCCACAATTTTGCTCGCACCCTCAACGGGAGAAAGGTCGGGCGTTTTATCAAGATTAACGGGCGTGGGCACCGCGACAATGTGAAATTTTGCCTGCTTCAGCATAGATTCGTCCGCCGTAAAGCAGACCGAGCAGTTTTTTATCGCCTCGTCTCCGACTTCCTTCGTCGGGTCGATACCCTGCCTGTATTTATTTATCTTCTGTTCGTTCAAGTCGAAGCCGATAACGTCCGCCTTTTCGGAAAACGCAACGGCTATCGGCATTCCGACATATCCCAAGCCGATAAGCGCAATTTTTTCCTTTCGTTCGGTAATATCCTTGTAAAGCGACATTTAATAATCTCCTTTAGGCACTGTTGATTTAATTATATTCCCCGCGGCAGTTAATGTCAATCAATGGCGGGCAAGCATACGGGCAAACGCCGAATAATTTTTATCCGCGCTGAAGCTTTCAAGATAGTTATTCCGCGCATTTTGGCAAAGCTGTTGGTACTCCGAGCCGCCCAGCGACGCTGTTTTGGATATGATTTCTGCAAGCTCTTTATCCGAAAAATCCGCGGGTATAAGATATCCCGTAACGCCGTCTTTCACTATCTCGCCGCTCCCGCCGACGTCGGTTGCAATTGCCGGTATCCCAAACGACTGCGCCTCCATTATAGAAACGGGAAGACCCTCGTACATACTTGTATTGACAAAAAGATCAACCTGATTTTTCTTGTAAAAATCGATTATTTCGCCGTTTTTAACGCTTCCCTTAAATTCAAACTCAACGTTTTTCAGTTTTTGTGTGCAAAACTCTTTCAGACTTCCGAGCGCTTCACCGCCGCCCAAATGCACCCATTTGTATCTTTTATCGTCTTTTAGCAGCGAAAGCGACTGCGCCAGCCGCTCGATTCTTTTGAGCGGCGAAATATATGCGCAGCTCACAATAGTGAAAACGCCGTCGTCACGGGCATAATCGCATCCGTTATCCCTAACGCCGAGATATGCGGTTTTGATATTTTCGCCGCCGCAGTCGGGAAAGCGGACTTTGAGATATTCGCAGCCGTTGTCCGAACAGGGATAAACCGCATCGAGATTATTCAAAAGATATTCCCTGAGCGGGATGTAATCGTTTGGCGCACGGTATTCATACAAATCGTAGCCGTGAGCGCGAGAGACCGCTTTTACACTTTTGCATCTGCCTGCAAGCGCGTTTTTAAGCATGACTGCGGCGCACGCGGTATCGTATAGCCAAAAGCTGTAAATGACAACCTCGCTGCCGCACGGAACATCCAGCTTTTTTTTTATTTCACGGCACAGCAGCTTGGATTTTGCGATAAAAAAAGCAAGGGCCTTTTTGTTATAGTCGTTTTGCTTAGCCGCCGATATATCCCGAGGTGTGGCAAGCTTAGCGTCGGCATGCAGATAGTTCATCCCCGCTCTCGGAAGTATACTTGCCGTTCCGATACGCATAGGTATGCATTCAACATTAGAGGGCACATTACGCGCCGTTTTTGAATCGCTTACCGACGTTGCAAAAACAGTAATTTTTTCAAATTCTTCAGACAGAAATTTTATCTCGTTTTCCAAAAACTCCTCGCCGTAATCAAACGGAAAAGACTTTGTTATCATTATTAAACGCTTCATTTTTTATTTGTTCCTTTACAAGGCTTAAATATTAAAAAGGTTTTGCATATAAATGATAGCATAATCAAAGGCTCTGCGCAAGTTTGACAAAGACAATATAATCGAGTAAAATTTAAATGTACCTTTTTAATTATTCGGAAGGGAAACTGCAATGCGTAAGCTGATACCTTCATTTTTTATCCGCGATATAATTTTTTGCTCCCTGAGTGCCGCGTTATACTTAACGGCAGGCATTTTATACCTCTGCCAAAATCCCGGACTGGGTGCTGATTTTATTCTTTCAGCTATAATCGTACTCGATGCTGCGATACTGCATTTTCTCATAAAGCAAGCCGAGAGACACATTGTTATGATAATATTTACCGCAAGCTATAACGTCTTGCTTTTAAGCCGTGTTTTTACCAAATGGATAATCGATCACCAAAACCTGTGTACGGCTATAGAAGCGGATAGTGTATACAGTATGTTTGAAACTTTCTCCATCTTGTTTTTGGGGCTTGCGTTTGTTTTTGCCGCATACCGCGTCACCGGAATATTGCTGAAAGACCGTGAAGCATCAATTGACAGCGGCTATATATATGAGCACAAAACCGACGGACTTTTGGAAACAATCAGAATCCTGTCGCTTATAAGCTTTTTTTGCTTTTTTGCTTTTTCACTCTATTGGTCTGTAAAAACGGCGCAGTTAGTTTCAAACGTAGGATATCTCGAATCATTTAAAGAATCGGCTGATATCCCATATTTTCTTAGAACTCTTGCGTCGCTCGCCGTTCCCGCTTTCACACTTTTTTTGGCAACCAGACCTTCAAAAAAAGCAATAATAGTACCGCTTTGTTTCTATGTCGTATTGATTTTGGCGTCGCTTTTAAGCGGCAGGCGCAACCTGTTTACGCGGGACGTTTTAATGCTTTTAATATATTTCGTTATGCGGGACGATTTTCGAAAATCCGCTCAAAAGCTGTTCACTAAGGCAAGAGTAGTCATATCAGCCGGAGCCGGAATCGTATGCATGTATCTTTTGCAGGGCGTGCGTTCGGGCTTTCGGGCTTCGTTTTTAAGAACGATTTTTAATTTTATCTACGACCAGGGCGCGAGCATTCGCGTCGTAGCTAAAACGGTCACTTACAGCGGTATTTTTTCGGATAATCCCCTGCGGTACTTTTTATATCCGCTTGAAATACAACTGCGAAACGGTTATATCGGCGGATTTTTGGGTATGACCTCTATTATCGAACAGCAAACGGCCGCGTTCGCCGTATCAACATATAACTACGCACATAAGCTCACCTATTTTGTAGACCCTGAACGGTATTTGAGCGGCGGCGGCTTCGGGGCTTCTTACATCTGCGACGGATATATTTTGGGCAAAGCCGCAGGCGTGATTTTGCTGAGCGTTATTTTAGGTTGCATTATCCGCATTTTTCCCTCGCTTTTTACGCGGAATGTATTTTTTACGGCGTTTGGTCTTATTGTCATACGTTATGTTGTCTATATGCCTCGCAGTTTCTTTCTTGGCTTCGTAACCGACGCATTCAGCCCTGCGGTAATCTGCCTTTACTCAGGCGTGCTTCTTGCCGCTTACATCATAAACCGTATTTTAAAACGCCGTGCTCACGCGGTTAAAACGGAGGAATAATCGATTGAATTTATTGTATCTGACCTTTCTTGAGGATTCAGAGTTGTACCTCGGCGTTAAAAAGAAGGTCGCCGGTCAGGCGGCGGCTTTTTCATCTCTCGGATATTCGGTCACAGTTTCCATGAAGCGGCAGGACAATTTTGAATTTTACGGTCAAAACAGCGCGTCATACCGCTTTTCGGGCGACCGTCGTCTTATGAAGCAGTTCTGCGCTTTTTCCGTTAGCTATATCACAGAATACTCACCCGACATAATTTATTTCAGAGTGGACAAGCTTTCATCCGGTATTATGAAGATACTGAGGCTTGCCAAAACCAAAAACATAAAGGTAATACTTGAAATCCCGAATTACCCATACGCGCGGGATTACGTCGGTAGCTATAAATCCGCCAAGGGCTTAACCAATAAAGCGGTTACGCTTATTAAATCGCTTATCTGCATCGCAGACGACCGCATTTCCGGCTTATTTTTAAAAGGCAAGGCGCAGGCCGCCGTGATTTTCGGCAACAGCACGTCAAAATTTTTCGGCGTGCCGGCGAAAAATTTTGACAACGGAATATCGGTCAACAGCCTTGAAAAAATCACTCTTGACCCGGCAAGCCGCCATATTCAGTTTGCCTCGGCGGCGGGAACTCTTTGGTGGCAGGGATACGAACGGGTTTTAAAAGGCATCAGTGAATATACTGAAACACACCCCGACAGCGGGTACACCTTTGGATTCACCCTTATCGGGGGCGATCCAAACGAGCTTCCAGAATTTAAACGTCTTGTAAAAGAACTCGGAATTGAACGTCTTGTAAACTGCACCGGCTTTAAATCCGGCGACGAGCTTTACAAAGCCTACGCGGGAGCTAATATCGGCGTTTCAACTCTCGGGTGCTATAAGCGCGGACTGACGCACTGCTCATCGCTCAAATCACGCGAATATATGGCGATGGGGCTTCCGTTTATCTATGCCTACGAAGATCCGCTGATTGAAAATCGACCGTTCGCTAAAAAATTCCCGAACAATGACAGCGTTATAAACATGCAAGATATAATCAGTTTTTACAACAATGTTGCAAGCGATGAAAAAATCACATCGGATGAAATCGCGCTCGCAAAGGAAAAATTTGACTGGAAAAAAATAATGAGTGACATTATGCGCTTTGCCGGTTGTTTGCCCAATACTTAATCGAATAAGGATAAATCGCCTAAAAACGGCTCTTTTCCCTGTCGGGGTTAAGTCTAAACCGACATAATCACGCCCGAAGAAAGGAATGTTTACTAAATGCCTAAGGTCAGCATAATACTGCCTGTTTACAATACTCAAAAATATATCCAGCACTGCCTCGACAGCATAGTTTCACAATCTTTCCCTGATTTTGAGGTTATCGCCGTCAACGATGCGTCTGGCGATAACAGCATCGATATTGTAAAAGATTATGCAAAGCTTGACAGTAGGATAAAAATAGTTGAAAAGGAGCACTCGGGGCTTGGTCTTTCGCGCAACGCCGGACTTGAAAACGCCTCGGGCGAATATGTTTTATTCATCGATTCAGACGACTATATATCGTTCAACGCACTTGAAACTCTTGTGAAAAAAGCGGAGAAAAATTCAAGTGATCTTGTATTTTTCAACGCATTTTTTGAAAACAACGCAAGGATGACGAGCGCCGTTTTCAGCATACCCTATGAAGACGATACTTCTGACGATCAGCTTGCCGCTCAGATTAAAAAAGAGCTTATAGGAAGAAGCGCAGACGGTGAATTTAAAGACTCACCCATGCTCGGCGCGGCGTGGCGTCGGTTTATCAAGCGCAGTCTTATTACCGAAAACGGGCTTTTGTTTTTAAGCGAGCAGGAAATAATGCTGGAGGACAGCCTTTTCGCCATACGTCTGCACTCAAAGGCAAGCCGACCGCTTTTTATAACGGATGCGCTTTATCACTACCGATACAATCCAAACTCTCTTTCAACCCGCTACCGTCCGAACAAGTTCGGCATGCTTAAAGCATATTACAACGAAGTGAATGATTTTCTGCACGAAAACATCCGATCGGACGCATATCCCCAAAACGAGTGCTCCAAACGACTCAATGCATGGTTTGTGCGTTTTGCGGCACACGAATCTATCGTAAACTGCTTTTTCAAGGCTAACAAGGTCTCCGTCAAAGAACGATACAGGCAGGTCAGCGAAATTTTGAGCGACGAGCGGCTTTTTGACAACAATGTAAAAGAATATTTTAAAGACGGTTCTAAAAAAGACAAGCTTATCATAAGTATTCTGCGGCTGAAAGCGCGACCTGTGGTATTTGCGGCGTATAGGCTTTACACGCTGCGTCTGATGCTTTTGGGGTGACGCGCCATGCCAAAAAAAAAGATACTGTTTGTAAACTACAGCCTGCACAGCGGAGGAATCGAAAAAAGCCTCGTTACACTGCTGAAGCTGTTCGATTATTCAAAATACAGCGTTGATTTACAGCTTTTTGTGCACGAAGGGCTGTTTTTAAAAAACGTCCCGCACGAAGTCAATCTGTTAAAGCCGTTATTGCCCGCGGAATATAAGCTTAATATCCGTAAAGCTTTTTTAGCGCTTTTAAAAATGAAAATGCCTAAAACCGCGTTTTGCCGCCTGTTAGTAACGCTTGTAAGCCGAAACGGAACGCTTGGGGAACGTCTGAACCGAGTTTACTGCATTGAAAAGAAGCTGTTAAAACCAAATCAGACCGAATACGACGCAGTCATAGCGTTCATGGAAGGTCAGCCGCTTTACTATGCGGTGGATTTTATAAATGCAAAAAAGAAAATCGGATTTATCCACGGCGATTACGAAGCAATGGGTATGCAAAAATCAATCGATGAGGACTATTTTGCAAAGCTTGACAATGTCTGCACTGTATCCGATTCATGCCGTCAGTCACTCGACGAGGTTTTCCCGGAAAACAAAGCAAAGCACCGCGTCATATACAACATAGTGTCAAAAAAAGCCATCGAGGAGTTGGCGTGCTCAGAGTCCGGGTTTTCAGATGGATTTCGCGGAAAGCGCATTTTAACAATTGCGCGGCTCTCGTATCAAAAAGGGCTGGATGTAGGAATAAATGCCGTTTCGCTTGCGACAAAATCGGCGGACGCGCCGAACTTTAAGTGGTATATTATTGGAATCGGTCCCGAAGAAGCAGCGTTAAAAGCGCTTTGCGAACAGAACGGAATATCCGATAAAGTGATTTTTTTAGGCGAAAAGGCAAATCCATACCCCTATCTTGGCGCATGCGACATATACTTTCAGCCGTCGCGTTTCGAGGGAAAGGCAATCGCCGTGGATGAGGCGTGCGCTTTGTGCAAGCCGATTTTGCTCGCTGACTATTCAACTGCCCGCGACCAATTGACAAACGGCAAGGAAGGCGTAATAGTGCCGCTTGAGGCAAATATGCTTGCATCCATGCTTAATAAAATGCTGACGGATGATTCGCTCTGCAAACGCTTATCTGAAAATCTTTCGCTTAAAGACACCGCGAACGAAGATGAAATCCTTAAGCTGTATGATTTAATAGACTGATACAAAAACAACCTCAAGGGTACATATTTCGCACCATTGAGGTTGTTTTTAATTGGCTAATATTACCCGTCCGACGTAAGCTATATTTTATCGCTATTTATTTTTTGAAACTACTGTTAAAACTCCCATTATTCCTCCAAATCCTAGCCAACCGATTAAAAATAACAGCCGCCGCGGCATACTCATGAATAATTCCGGAAACGAGTCTATTGCTCAAAACGCACTTCCGCATAAAAACTGCACCGTCAGGCGGTCATCTTAAGTATTCTCTATGCAGTGAATTGAGTAAACCGCGTGTTTTTCAAATCCTATCAAATACAGCATTCCATATGAATCTTCCAGATGCACTCCCTTTAATTGCCCCTCTCTAACAAAGTTCGGATATGAACCGGAAAACCCATGCAGTTCAAGCTCTTTCGCATTGCAGTATTTTCCGGGTAATTCTACCTTTTTGCAGATATCATATGCAACACATGACGACCGCTCCACGGATTGTTATTAATCGGCAATGCGTCATCAGTAAAATAAAGATCTGCGCGAGACACTTTCACATCAATCCGAGCATCGGTAAAATTGATTTCAAATGCTCTTCAATACTCATTGTCCCCATCCCATGAGAAGCAACAAATCTCACCGAACAGGCGATACCCATTGCTATCCGCATATCTTAAACCGATAGCATAAATAATGCAATCGTTGCCGGGCATCTCGGCTGGAAAACCCTGAGCATTGTTTAAATACAGCGTTTGGCTAAACGCAGAGCAATTGTCGACAGTGATAGCAAGCGCACTATCCTTATACTTAATTTCGCGAAAAATATCAGTGTTATATAAAATATCCCGGATTACTGTACTTACATCAATTGAAAGCTGTGCAAGCGCCGCTTCCGTTTGATATTCGCTTTCGTTCTTTTTTTCCAGAATTTGATTGTAATGATTTTCAAAATTGGACATACAAGTTTCCTTTAAAATTAATCAACAGCGATTTGATATTACGGCAACGTTAACATATCGGAGTAATAGCGCTTCAATAAAAAGGGCTCCTATTCTCAAATAAGAGCCCTTAAGTATAGCTAAATTTAATATACCAAAATCAGTGAATCATTCGGCATTATTTTTTCTTACTGCCTTTACGCTTTTTGCCGGCAACCACGGCCGCACCGCCTAAAACAGCCGCACCGCCCATTGCCAAAACTACCATTCCTATTCCCTTAGAGCCGGACTGCGGGTTAGAACTGTCTACACCGGCTTCATTTGCATTGGCACCGCTGCCGCCGGAGGAAGCTGTAGAATAATCCTCGTTATAACTGGCGTTGCTGTAGTTATAGTCTACATAATCCTTGTTGCTGCCTTTATAGCTGGCATACTGATTATATATTGAGCCTCCAGCCTTTGACGAAACTTCTTCATCTTCCGAGGAAGTTGTTGTAGCCGTAGACGTAGCCTTTACGCCATTGGGAATCTTATAATTACCCTCATATACCGTTAAAGAATCTACCGCAAGCTTCATGTACTGTGTGCCGGAAGCCGCCATGTATGTCAAACGGTTCTCGATTCTAAGATTGGTAATACCATCGTAATAGCTGGATTCAGGTTCAACAACTACATAATATGTAATGAACTCACCGTCGCCGTATTTAGCAACAGCATCCAATATATCCTTTGCGGTAAACCAACACTCGACCGGATCCTGATCAGGTGAAACAGAACCGTCTTCATCGTTAAATTTCGGGTCAATACCGAATACATTTGCGCTTGATTCTGTTGCCTCTTCACCGGCATCGCCGTTCTCATAGCCGTTCAAACGAATCTTAGCAGCAATAGTGTACGTTTTTGTACCGTCGAGTCCTCCGGCTTCAAGGCCGTAAACAGTATGCGTACTTGTGTTTGAAGCATTGGGAACGAGTTCTCTGTAGCCCTCTTCATCAAGATTAACTACACCCTGCGCCAAAGTCAGCTTAGCTTTATCAAATGTTGCGGCAACATCACCTGTCGCGGCACTTGTCATTGCTGTACAAGCTATTGAAGCAGCTACAATTCCGCAAAATATTTTTGACAATATTTTAGCTCTTTTCATAGAATCTAAAACCTCCATACGATTTGTCTGTATATTAGAACATACCTGAATTAAAAACGACTTAACGAACACAAGGTATGTTTCAATACATATTCAAAGACTCGCGGCATATCGACTCGGCTTTAATGACAATGCGGTCAGATATCACACATTATTCCAATCTAATCCGCGGTAATATACGACACGCTGTTTTACGACAGCTTTTGCACTTCCGGCGCGATGCACAATGCGTAGCCTATGTTCCGCTATTATTATATCACATCAAAGTTTTTATCGCAATAAAATTTAAGGCAAATTTTGATGTGCAAATCAACAAATAAATTGTGAGCAAATTGTATACTTTCACAATAAATATAAAAATTGTGCATGTAAAACTATTTACCCATGTACAAAATTAAGAATATTGATAAAAACAGCCTCCTTTTTGGGGAGGCTGTTTCAGCTTTTTATCGATAAGCGTCTGCGTCCAACTATTTTTTAAGAGTCGCTACGCCTTTTTTGTTGGTCTTATAGGTTTTCTTGCCTATCTTAACTTTCTTCTTGTTGATAAGAATCTGTCCGTTCTTGTTAGCCGCATATTTCTTCTTGCCTATCTTTACAAGCTGGTTCTTTTTCGCTGTCTTTACTACGCCTTTG